>MSXM01000024.1 GCA_002083565.1 Nitrospira sp. ST-bin4
TTACGCCAGAATTTCCGTGACGACGCCGGAGCCGACGGTCTTGCCGCCCTCGCGCACCGCAAACCGCAGCCCCTGATCCATCGCGATCGGGCTGATCAACTCGCCCGTCACACTCACGTTGTCCCCCGGCATCACCATCTCCACCCCCGGATTCAACTGCACAATCCCCGTCACATCCGTGGTCCGGAAGTAGAACTGCGGCCGATAGCCGTTGAAGAACGGCGTATGCCGCCCCCCTTCTTCCTTGGTCAACACATAGATCTCGGCCTTGAACTTCGTATGCGGGGTAATGGTCTTGGGCTTCGACAGCACCATGCCGCGCTCGACGTCTTCCTTTTTCGTCCCCCGCAAGAGCACGCCGACGTTGTCGCCCGCCTGCCCTTCATCCAGCACTTTGCGGAACATCTCGACGCCGGTCACGATGGTGGTCTGCGTCGGCCGCAGGCCCACGATCTCGATCTCGTCGCCGACCTTGACGATGCCCCGTTCACAGCGTCCGGTCACCACGGTCCCGCGCCCGCTGATGGTGAACACGTCTTCGATCGGCATCAGGAACGGCTTCTCGATGGGCCGCTGTGGCGTCGGAATATACGTATCCACGGCATCGAGCAGCTTCAGAATGCTCGGCACACCCAATTCACCCTGATCGCCTTCCATCGCTTTCAACGCGCTGCCATGCACGATCGGGGTCTTGTCGCCGGGGAATCCGTACTTGGTCAACAGCTCGCGCACTTCGAGCTCAACCAACTCCAGCAATTCCTTGTCATCGACCTTGTCGGCCTTGTTCAAAAACACGACGATGTAGGGCACCCCCACCTGCCGGGCCAACAGAATATGTTCCCGGGTCTGCGGCATGGGCCCATCGGCGGCGCTGACGACCAAAATCGCCCCGTCCATCTGCGCGGCCCCGGTGATCATGTTCTTGACATAGTCGGCGTGACCGGGACAGTCCACGTGGGCATAGTGCCGCTTGTCGGTCTCGTACTCGACGTGGCTGATGGCAATGGTCATGATCTTCGTGGCGTCGCGGCGCCCCTGGCTCTCGCTCGCCTTGGCCACTTCGTCATAGGGGATGAACTTCGCCATGCCCCGATCCGCACAAATCTTGGTCAACGACGCCGTCAACGTGGTCTTCCCGTGGTCCACGTGCCCGATCGTCCCAATGTTTACGTGCGGCTTCTTCCGCTCATATTTCGCCTTCGCCATAACTCCCTCCGTTACTTACTCGGTTGAGGTTCACATTGAGGAGATCCACATCCGGCCTCCTTCCCTCAACGCTATGCCTCAGCTTCACCCTACGCTACGCACTGGAGCCCACGACGCGGATCGAACGCGTGACCTCGTCCTTACCAAGGACGTGCTCTACCAACTGAGCTACGTGGGCCTCTTCCCGGTGAAACGTCACACGTGAACGCTTGTACAGCACCCGGCCTCTTTCGTCTCACGCCTCACGTTTCACACCTCACGTCCTCGGTATGGAGCGGGCGATGGGATTTGAACCCACGACAGCCAGCTTGGAAGGCTGGAACTCTACCACTGAGCTACGCCCGCCTCTTGTTTCTCGCGCTGAATGCCCACCGCTGAATCGAACAGATGCTCCACACTCAGGACTCAACCGCCATACCACTCCACACCTGATCGACCCCCGCACTCTCTCCCCGCACACATTATCGAGCAGGCGAAATAAACCGGCTTAATGGTGGGCAGGCAAGGATTCGAACCTTGGAAGACATAAGCCAGCAGATTTACAGTCTGCCCCCTTTGGCCACTTGGGTACCTGCCCGCGACACTTCACCGTACGTTGCAATCCAAAAAAATTCGACGCAGATTCAAAAAATGTTCGCTACTTCGGTGTGCAAAAATAAGAGCACACCTCTCCGCGCACAGCTTTCTCTTTTCAATCAAGATGATTGAATCGCTGCTGTGCCGGACAAGCCGATTAGGAAATGCCGGATTCTATTGATGAAGTTCCGCCATGTCAAGAGGGGAAGCAGGTCTCAGTCTGATTTTTTCTTTTTACTTGCTAATGGATCTACAGGGTGCCGATTGAGCACCGCCCTGTGAGCCCCCAGCAATTTTCTGAGCAAATAGAATAGATTTGTCATTAAAACCAAGCACTTGACTCATAAGCGCTACGGCCTCTCTCCAGGTAATCTGTGATGGTTTGGCAAGAAACCGTTTATGGGTGATACGGCGTTCATCAATATCTTCGGGGACATAGTACCCACGAAGCTCTCCCTGCTGAAAAGCCGCGTGAAGCCGCTGAGCCCACTGTTCCATCAGACGCTGCTGCCGAAAGATCGATTCCACCCCCGGATGCTGCACGTCGAGTTGATTCCAGATAGCCCAACCAATGAAGACAGCCCATGTTTCATTGAGGGCTTCCCAGGATTCTGATTCCGTCAGATAGCGCAACTCTGTCTCATTCGGTCGCTGCGCAACCGGTGCGATCATCACGTTTTCATACCGGCAAGTCTGCTGCATTCGCGCAAAATCGATCAATTCACTCGACACCGAACCGTCATCCCCCTGCCCTCCGATGGAAGACGCGAGATAGTCCATGTAGGCATGGAACAGTTCATGATACAGAACCTCCAACTCCTTGTGCGTCATCTTGGTGAGCGGCTTGAGCACCCGTCCGGCAGCATTAAAAGACAAAGACCGATTGAGAACCAGGCGATGCTCGCCGGGATGGTACTCCGCCGCGTACGTCCGAAGATCGTCGAATTCAAACCGGATGAAATCCGGCGGGATCACCTTCAGAAACGTTGTCGGCAGATGCAGCTGGCCTGCGTCCGCCAGCAACCGCTCCCACTGCCGGCCTGACGCAGCAGACCCGACGGGTTCGGATGAAAAGGCTGGAACGACAGAAGCCATGCTCCACCAGCAACACAAAACAAGAACTACTCTCGTCCATAGAGAAGTCATCGCGTCACAGTGCCGAGAGAAATTGTGGTGGAGTCACTGATCGAACATGGCAGCAGATTAATAATCTTGATACCGGGGAGTTCCCCAATCTTCTCTACCGCCTTCTTCAACCAGCGCGATCGTATCGAGAAGATCTGAGGAAACATGATCAAGAAATCGGGAAGGCTTTGAGAGCAGCATGCCGCTCGCCTTGTCGTATACATTGATAGGATAGGTCATAAACAAGTGCCGTTTAGCCCGAGTCACAGCCACATAGAAGAGCCGCCGTTCTTCTTCCAGCTCGTCATCCGTGAGAAAAGAATAGGCGGAAGGAAACCGGCCGTCCACCACCCAAATCACGAAGACACATTGCCACTCCAGCCCTTTGGCTGAATGGATTGTAGACAGCACCAGCCGCTCATCATCCCGGTCGGGCGCCTCGACACCCACCGCGCTACCATCCGGCGGCTCCAGCGCCAGGTCGGCGAGAAATTCGTCGATGCCGTGATAGCCCTCGGCAATCGTATGAAGATGATCCAAATCTCTGGTCCGCTTGGGATAGTCGTCGTACTGCTCCTTGAGAATCGGAAGATAGTATTCGTAGATGTGATTGACGTGCTCCGCCGGATGCCGATCGTCCGACCCGGCCAGACTCTCCAGAGTATTCGCCAGATTCTTGAGTCCCTGCCCCGATCGGCCGCTGACTCCACGCAACACGTCGGACGGCCGTTCGGCCTTCATGATTGCGGCGAGGAGATCCTGGGCTTTTTTCGGCCCGACACCCTCGACCAACATGAGCACGCGATGCCAGCTGACCGTATCCAACGGATTGGCGACCACCCGCACATGCGCAAGCAGATCCTTCACATGCGCCGTTTCGATAAACTTTACCCCGCCGCGCTTAATGAAGGGCAGCCCCTTGCGCGAAAGTTCGATTTCGAGATCGAACGAATGGAAGCTTGACCGAAACAACACGGCGACCTCACTTAACGGCACGCCCTCTTCGCGCAGCTCGAGAATCTTCTGCGCAATAAACCGCGATTGCGCGCTTTCTCCCGCGGCTTCCACGAGGGCCGGCAACGGCCCGTCGATCTTCCTCGTGAAGAGACGCTTCGTATATTTCTCCGCCGCCTCATCGATGACGCAGTTCGCCAAATCCAGGATCGGCTGCGTACTGCGGTAATTTTCTTCCAACTTGTAGATCGTCGTGCCGGGAAAGAGGACCGGAAACTCCATGATGTTTTTGAACGTCGCGCCACGGAACGCATAGATAGACTGGGAGTCGTCGCCGACCACCGTCACATTGTTATGCGTCGTCGCCAACCGGCGGATCACCTCGGCCTGCAGCCGATTCGTATCCTGATACTCATCGACAAGGATGTAGCGATACTGGCTGGAAATGGCCATGCGGGCCGCCTCATCCATCAAGAGCAGCTGCCGAAGCATGACCAGCAAATCGTCGTAATCGAGCAACTTTTTTTGCCGCTTTGCCGATTGGTAGGCCTTGTGCAGCCGGGCCAAATCCTCTGCGTGATCGGCGAAATGGCCGAACTCTTCGAGCAGAATCTCGTCGAGACTGCGGAGTGTATTCTCACTCTTGCTGATCATTTCCATGATCGTCCCCTTGCGGGGGAAGCGCTTGTCTTTTTCGTTGAGGCCGAGTTGGGAGCGAACAAGCGCGATCAAGTCTTCCGCATCGCCGCGATCCAAGATCGTAAACCCCGGCTCAACTCCGATGGACCGGCCATAGCGCCGCAGCAAAAGATTCGCCACCGAGTGGAATGTGCCGCCACACACACGCTGGCTCCGGGCGCCGATCAGATCGCCCGCACGCGCCAACATCTCCTGGGCCGACTTGCGCGTAAAGGTGAGCAGCAGAATATTCGAGGGATCGATCCCGGAATCGATAAGATAGGCGACCCGGTAGACGAGCGTGCGTGTCTTACCGCTGCCGGCGCCCGCGATCACCAGCGACGGACCTTCGCCCGCTGATACCGCCGCCAGCTGTTGCTGATTCAGCGCCGCCGCATAGTCGATGGACAGCTTGCGCGGGACTGCCTCTTCGACAGGCCGCTTTAGTACATACGTCTTAACTTCTCGTTCCATAGAGATCGACGGAGCAGGTGTTCGGCAGTTCGGTCATGCAGAGGGTCGTGTGATATACCATAACTCCGCTTCCATTTTATAGCGCGATCATCGTCCAGAGCTTAGCAACCACCCAGACCACGAAGGCAATCGCGAGCAACATAAGTACGACCGTGCCCCCGACGATTCCGCCGACATAGAACCAATCGGGCCGGGTCTCGCGATCCGACTTCATCGCGGCTGCTCGCAGCAAGACGGCATTTCTCATATTGCTCTGAAACCAGACCGAGAATAGATCGCCGGCGATCGGGATCGCCCCCACGACGCCGTTGATCAGAAGATTCAGACTCATACGAGCCAAGACGATCCGCGGAACGCACACACGAGCCGCCAAAACAAGGATGATCGTGCCGATGAGATTGGCCAGCGCGTCGCCGATTCCCGGGATGAGGCCGAGCAAGGGATCGAGTCCGATAGAGATGGACGTACCGGGAATCTTGACCGTCGTATCCAGCACCTTGGCCAGCACGTCCGCAATCGCGAGCAGATGCTCCCGCGCATCGTCGTGCGGTACTACCTGAACATGAAGCCTCGATGGGTTTTCACGGTCAGAGGCAGAAAAGAAACCCATCACACCTCCACCCTAATTCAACAGATTGTGCGGCAATCAGAATAGCTGGAGCGCTGGAGAAAGTCAGCAGGGCGGGGCCACAGATGGCAATGTGAATAGGGACAGGCGCCACATGAACAACGGTGCTCATGAATGCCGTGAGTCAACTTGCTCGCTTCATTTCCTCCTTCAACCGCTCGGCAATCCACATCTTGATGACCGATTGCCTCGTGACTCCAAGGCTGCTCGCCTGAACGTCCAATGACTCGATGATCCAACTGGGAAAATCGACGTTGACGCGTCTTTGTTCATGGCCGGGACGGCGAGCGTTCGAGAGGACCAGGTGAGGTGTGACCTCCTTCCCCTCATCGAACATCTTATCGAGGATCTTCGCTTTCATAGTACAGTTCCCTTTCTTCTTTTCTGGCTCTTCGAACTGAAATCAATCGAATTCGTCCCTTCCGGTATGTAAAAAAGGCCGACCATAGTTTCTGACCGAGAACGGCAATGAGTACAGACCGGGGCTCGTCTTCTGTTCGCGCTTCAATTTCGAGCCGATCCTTGTCTTCCCACAGTTGTTGCGCCTCTACAAAATCGATTCCATGTTTCTCAAGGTTGGCCTTGCTCTTCGACGTATCGAACTCAAAATCCATCGTGGTATAGAAATTATACCGGCATGGATCCCTCTGTCAATCAAGGCAGAACTCGATCGCTGCAATGCGGCAAACCAAATGTAGATGCCCTGAGGCCAGGCCTGCTCGTCCTCGTGTTTGCGGTCAGCCTTCGTGCGCTGAATGCCGAACAACCTCTTCATTACGTTCAAAGTCGAGACTCAGGGGCAGGTCGAAGGGGCAGTGATAGGCGACATCGGATTGCGCAGGACATTGCAGTTGAACTGGTCGGCCGATATGGTCTTTGTGTCGAGATTGCTTCCACCGCGGGGAGTCAGTTCAATCGTATTGCCGGTGATGTGATTCTTTTTCGAGGAGAATTCAAAGATCTTCACTGCCTCGCTGTAACGCGTATCAGGACCGAATACGAAATCTACGCCATACCAGGTTGCGCCCGTCGCATACTTGACGCGATAGCTTCCCACTGGCACGACAGCCTCAAAACTCTGGCCTCCCTGTACGAAAAATGTCATGACGAGCACACCGGTACTGGCATCGGTGAGTTTGATGTAGAAGCTGTCCGCACCGGATGGCGTCACGATACGGAAAGGGGCAATCTGTTCAGCACTCGTATAGATCTGATGGATACCCTGTGTGACCGGCATGGCCGGATAATTTCTCGGGGCGAGCGTCGGTGAGGAATGGCCTTCATTGTTGGTTTGCACATCGTTGGATGCCGGCCCAGACGATAATCGAAATTCGTTGATCAAGACTCCAGCGCCGATGATGGCTCCGAGGACAATCCAGACGCTGTAACGTGCGGCGAATTTTACTGAACGAATATGGGAAGGCTCAGGCAATGGCATGCGGCATTTGCCGCAGACAGAGGTGTGAGTAATCGAATGGCCTGACACTCGATTTTGCGCCCCGCATTGAGCACACTGAATGAGTTTTACCTGTTTATCTTTGAGCGCGAGGGGTGACACGTGAGGATTCTCCCCTTTTTCGCATGACGAGGCAAGCATCTATAACCCGACCGGCTCCAGACACCGTTCCCACTCTCAAGCCAATAGCCAGGGCAAACGAATCCACTACGGACGCAAGTACTTCCTGACTCTCTCAACACAACGAGCCTCCGCTCGCTTGGATAGTTCGTGCTGCCAAATCCTCAAAACTCGCCATCCACCTTGCCGTAGAGTCCGTGTGACAAAACGGTCGCGATCTTTATTCATCTGCAGTTTCTTTTTCCAAAATGCGCGGTTTGTTGTGGGCTGAGAGGAGTGCTTGGGACAACCGTGCCAGAAACAGCCGTCCACAAATATTGTGAGACGATGCTCACGAAATACAAAATCCGGGTTGCCGAATAGCTTGAGGTGGCGACGCCAACCTGTGATGTGATGCTGCCGGAGGAGCTTTACCAATGCCAGTTCGGTCTTGAGATTCCCCTGCGCACGGACACGAGACATTATTTGCGAGCGCTTCGCCTTGGGGTATATGTCGGCCATTTAGGAGCAGCTGATAACTTACATATGGAGACAAGCCTGCTTTAGACTAGCGGCCTATCGCGGGAAATAGTAACGCTCAATTCAGTAGCCATCCCAACGAAAGACTGACTACTCCTTGGCAAATGCCACTCTCGCCCACTCAGCCTCAGTAAGGCCAACACGCGAAAGTTGCTGACCGATAACGTTAGCCATACGCTGTGCATGACTAGCTTTCAGTTGAGCCACCCATTCATATTCGGCATTGTCAGACCGAAAAACTTCCTTGCCATTCTCGCGCGTAGCCAACACAATCTTTCTTCTGGCATCGGGGGCAAACGCAGCTAATCGCATATATTTCGACGGCTTCCCAACATCAAAAACAAGCTCCACCCACTTATCCTCTCCGCACTGAACGATTACGGGATGGCCCTTACCAGATTTGACTAGATTCCAAAATGGAAAATAGGTTTTGCCTTTCAGGCGAATTGAGTCGCACGCAGGCATGACACAAACCCAGTACTCGCCAGATTTGCGATCTAATATGATGGAGCCAAAGCCGAGGCTACGGTATTTTGTTTGATATTGAGTTCGCACTGCTAATAGAGCTGCGAACTTATGCTGCGCTTCAGTATCCTTCACTGAGCACATAGCCGCTAGAGCTTCTACTGGCTTTCGTGGCTGCTCACCATCCGATTGATCTGTCTTTTTCCTCCCAACCAGACGCTCCGTCGATTCGCTATCTTTACTCCAAAACTCTTTCAAGACCACTTCGCCAGGGCGACCATCTACCTTCCAGAGAGAAACATGGGACTTCACCGGAACAACCGAACAGGATTCACTCACAAATTGTTCCAAATCCTCCGGCGAATAATGCGCATCTTCCATCACTGCCCTGAACTCATCTCCTAGCAACTCTGGCAACTGATCGAATGCCTCCTCGCTTCCACGAATCAAAGCCCTGTGAAGAAGAAATTGCGCATCGAGGTCGCCATGAAACTTGTCGAGTATGCGGGCAGAGCTTTGTCGGACTGCGGCCATTCCAAGGAGAGCACAAGAGGGCAAAATACCCTGATTCATTTTTGAAAACTCTGAAAGCAGGCGGTTCGCCAAATCCTTTTCAGTAACTGTGAAAGGCTTTTCCTGTTCAACCCGATCAACCACCCCAGCTTTTCCCAGAATAACTACTCTCGAAGACCCTGCTTCCAAACGAAATCCACATTCGATCGGCCTGGGCTCTATTTCATTCTTTTGCAAATGCTGGAAAAGCGAGTTTGCTATTGAAAGAAGGCTTTGAGTATTTGTGTAAATAGCGATGAGCCTGACATGATGGGGCGCTACAAGATTACCGCTTTTTATAAGCCTCTCAATCAGTGCCTTTGGCTTGGTTCCACTCACACCATCTTTATGAAAATCCCAGTCAAGAATTACCAGATCGGCGGTCTGGCAGAGCTTAAATATGGTTGAGTTCTCACCAGTTTCAAAACCCTCATCAGGCTCATAGAGGGCGCACACGATTCCATGCTCTGCAAAACTACCAACCAGATCTTTTGTGCGAAATGGCTGCACTGGCAGTTCGGCAGACTCTGGCTCTTCTGCCACAGGGGATTGTTTCTCTAATAGTTGATCCGTTAACTGCTCAGGTCGCATCACTTTCTTTGGCAGGCGAACCTTAACATCTCCAACGTCAGGGTTGGCAGTAACTTGATTGAAGATATTGTCATCAATGAATACAGCGCTCTGTAGATACTTCGTGGCCGCCTGCAAAGAAAAGTCATCGATCGGATTTGGCATCATGATACCAGTCTCAGGGTTGAGGCCGTGATTCTGAACGAAACATTAAACCCGGGCGGTGGAGTATCGAGCATGATGTCCATCTCTTCCTTCTTGAGAGCTTTCCTGGCAATGAAAAGACCAAGCCCTCTTCCACCAGGTTTACGAGTAAACCCCCGCTCAAACAGCCCAGCAACATCACGATCGGGGACTTGCGGACCATTGTTGGCCACTATGAAGGCGCCCTCCTCCGCTGCAAACAGGATCTTTCTTGGCGCAGGAATCGTCTTCAGCCAATAGATCGCATTGTCCACAAGATTGATGAAGACCGGATATATCGTGGATGGGTAACACTCCGCGGTTGCAACCAAAAAAGACTCGGTACACTCGACTGTCACGGCGTGCCTCTCCAATCGATTGGAGAACAAGTCGTTTACATAACGGTGGATGGACTTACCAGAAATTCGCACTGCCTTTCTGTGTAGCCGACGTTGGAGTGGAGTGAACAAACCCAAGTGCCCATCAAGATGTTCAAAGTTAGAACGGATTGAGTCGTAAAGCGGTCGAATTGCTTTGCTCCCACGAGAGATAAATCCAAGCTCTTGGATATTGCTTCGGACATTCCGAATCGCTGCACCAAACTCATGATTGATGATTGCCACAGCCAAACCCAACTGTACCATCTCAAAATCTTCATCAGCCTGCTCTTCGAGTGCCATCATCCGTTCATCCATTGCTGCCATGGTCTCGGCCGTTTCAACTCCACCGGAAGCCTTCAAGTTTTCAGCCAACAAGGCGAGCATGTCTCGCGCAGCTTCGAGTGAACCGCGATGCCGTTGCTCTATTTCCAGCAACTGTTCTTCCCATTGCTGGCGTTGTCTTTCAACTGCCGCCTCATCAAGCTGATCCAGGTTGATTCTGCCCAAATCCGTCTCGATCTGACGATATGCATTGTCAAAGTCTTGGACTGCACGCTGTGTGACATCGAACACCGCATTTAGTGTATCGTCAGCCGTTGCCCTGGTTTGCTGTACCGTCTGTTTCAACATTTGCTGACGCTCTTCTTGTATAGCCTTTAGCCTATCCTCAAGCCTTCGCCGCTGATTCACATAAATTCTTGCTTGTTTTGCAACCTTGCCTAATGTCTCTGCAATCTCATGTTCAAATGGAGTAAAGATCTCCTGATCGAGACGCCTTTTTTCTGTTTGATATGCATCCCATCGTTCATGCAGACTTTTAGGGAATCCGACACCTGTTGGACGTTTAACCCCACAGTCCTCACGAGTCTTGCGTACACCCTCGAGAGCGATTTTTTCAGCACGAATCAACGCCGCTGCAGCTTGATCCTGGTCTGGAATTGCCGCAGCTCCCTGCATGGCCGCATTAGTTTGTTGCCGAAGTCTTGCTATTTCTTGCTCGACAAAACCTGAGTTGACTGCTTTGAAGAACCTGTCGAGGGCTTCCACAAATTTCTTTTTCCTCGCCGTAACCTGCTTCTCACGCTTTTCCAATAAAGCGGACTTACGCTTTAGCTCGGACTGGTGCTGTTCAAAAATTTCAGTGTAAGTTCCACCCTTTCTGAAAAACTCCGCTGCCAAATGCGTAAGAAGATTAATCAATATCTCCCGTAGTTGCCTGTATGCGCTGTTTTGTTGCCACCCTTCCCGACCTGCTTTTTCAACAAGATTTCCATTCCTCTGGCGACTAAGAAGCACCGCCCCAAACATTCTTCTAAACGAGAAGAAATAGTATCCCGCGCCCAGGTTTCGGCGTTTTTCAACCTCGAGCCAGTCGAACGAGTGATCGCCATATGGTAAAATACGCACCCCATCGCGGTAGATATACATACCTCCAAGTCTTTGGGTTTTTGAGAAGATCTGCTCAAACTCATCCGGCTCTACCAAAGACTCACTCTTAGTCCCCATGAGATACCCAAACTCAACCTGGAACGGGCCACAATCGGTCCGCCGCCCTTCGCTTTCCTTCCACGCGATATTCAACTTCTCATACGTCTTCTCATAGACGCGCAAGGTCCCAGAGAACTGTCCAAACTCGTCCACGTCCCCTGAGAAATAATGGTCAACCTTCGGAACCTCCTCGGCAGTGAAAAACAGTTGAGGGTCAAGAAGTTCTTCGCCGACAGCGACACCGGGCTTCCAAACCCTAAAAGACGCTGTAATGGTCGCTGGTGGTTTTGCGAGAAACACTTGGTTGTAGAATCCGAGAAGCGACTTACGAAATCCGTAGTCCCGCAAACGCTCCTCACTGGCAAGCTCCATATCTAGAACCGCAGCCGAAGGAGCAATAATGAAATGCGTTCCTGTCCCTTCACCAACCAGCGAGAGCCTTCCGTCGTCATGCGGCGCTAGAACAGCATCAAGATCTCCCGGGTCCGGGCGGAATGCCTTAACGTCACTGTGAATTTTTGAAAAGTCGAGTTCGAGATGATTTTTCGTGAGACGCTCAATGCAATCAAGAAGCGCGGCTGCAAGAATCGCACACTCTTCTTCTGACGGCAATTTTCCACCCCGGATGGTTTTCACCGGAATTTCAATCTCGTCAAGATTCAGACCAGGCAATTCAAAAATCCCCCAGTGCACTAAACCCATTACCAAATCCTGCAAACCGTCTTCGCGCCGGGCGCGAGACAGAACAAGCACCATGCGGCCTAATAATGCAATCGCGAGTCTCCCAATTCCTTTTTCTCCAGTAATAGGCCTGACTTCCATCTCTTCCGGTCTATACTGACTCCCCACCCCATCTCCGAACTTACTTTCCGTACCTAACACAAGCCATTTATCTTCAAAGTCTTTCCGAGTCATTCCCACGCCATTGTCGCGAATGACCAAGAGCTTTTGCCCCTCGAAGTAATCAACCCTGGCAAGCGTTGCGTAGGCATCATGGGCATTCTTATATAGCTCGCTGACGGCGTTCTGAATGCCCGCAATCTGTTGCCGTCCGAGCATGTCAACCGCTCGAGCTCTTGTTCGTATTTTAGCCATTTGATGCAATAGTGACTATGTGTTGGCCAATGCGACGGGCGAGCTCGGGAGGAACTGCATTCCCGATCTGCCTTGCGAGATTATTCAAATTTGTTCCGTGGAAAACAAAATTTTCTGGAAATGTTTGAAGAGTCGCTCCTTCTCGAAGCGAAATGGCTCGATCTTCCTCGGGGTGACCAAATCGTCCATTTGAAAAACTATTAAAGCGGGTTGTAATAGTTGGTGCCGGGCGGTCCCAATACATCCGAGCATACACATCCCGAAATATCTCATCTCGCCCACGATATGCATCAATTTGGAGGGACTCACTGTCTTTCCATGCAGACCGATCACCACCTGACTTAGGTGTCATTCGAATTCGACGGAGATTATCAGGCGAAAGCTTGCACGCTGTATGCTGGAAATCAGACGTGTCCCGATGCCCAGCAGTTATCGCTCTAAACCCTCTCGCTACCCCAATAAAGGAGCTCACAACAAGCCCCTGATCGGGCAACGGTGGAGGCAGGGAGATCGCCGAAACCAACCGAGTCGCAATCAGAAGATACCGCATACGGTTTTGAGGGACTCCGTAATGATTTGCGTTAATAATGCCATCGTCCCAGGCATAACCAAGGCTTTCGAGAAAACCAATGAACTCAGGAAGGATTGTTTGTTTTTTTCTGGAATGCAACCCTGGCACATTTTCAACTATCACGAAACCAGGAAGGAAGTGGCGAATGAATTTCTCAAACTGCTTCAAAAGGAAGGCTGTTTGAGCGGCCTTTGTTTTGTCTGTTCTGATCTTGCTCCAAAACTGGCACGGACTGCATCCAGAAAAAACCAACGAATCGTCATTGACGCGAAGCCTTAAGCGTCGCGCAAGTTCACGAGCGGATAGGGTACTTATGTCATGCTTTATAAATTTAGCCCCTGCGATGTTACTTTCGTACGTTTTCCGGCAATCAGTCGCATTATCAACGCCGGCCAGAACTTTAATGCCCGCCTTGGTGAGCCCAAGGCTCATCCCACCTGCGCCACAAAAAAAATCAACGGCTCGTAGTTTTGCTTGATCCTGCCCCAGCATGCGGCCAATTGTAGCCGGACGCTTCAAAAATGGCGAGTACTGGTGTCACAACAGCGCATGCCAATATCATCCCGGTAACCATAGGCTCACGGCCTGGGAAAGGTGCCGGAGACTGGATCCTGAGCACTGGGATGACAAACCAAGGATCAGGGTCAAGTCTTACTTTGTGCATTCCGCTGGGCAAGTCATCTGCCCATGGCTCGCTGGCTCGCCCACTCCGCCTCACATTGCCCAGTGTACCCTGCCACCTCACCGGACAAAGCCATGCGCGATATCATCAGCATTAGTCGTGGCACCTCATTCACAATCTTCTATTCCATGTGTGCCTGGTACGAACCAGTTCAGGATTTCTTGTCCTTTTCAGACCATTATCCTCGATCGAAGCCCATGCCAGCACATAGAGCAGGCAACGAATTGCTGAATCGCCTCTTTGCTCGCCGCATGCGTCTCCGCTATAATCTGCCGCTACTCACGGAGACCCATGGCTACTGCCAATACTGAATATAGGGACCAGCTCCGCCAACTGGCCGAGCTTATGCTGGCCGTGTCGGGGGAGTCCGTCACCCTCATGAAGAAGAACGCGCCTGAGCAGGCGCTCGCGCTGAAGCGGCAGGACGAGTGGGGACTCTATCTCGAATTTCTCAAGATTCTGTTCAATGTGGCCGACCGGCTGGCCGCGCTGCATATCCCGCTGAAGGACCAGATGGTCTTCATGAATGGGCTCGAAGATGCGGTGACCAGCCAGTTAAAGCACGCGCTGGAACCGGCATTCGGGAACAACGTGGATCAGATGGAAATCGTGCTGACGGTGGGTACTGCCGTCGCCGAAAGCCGGGAGACCTACGAGCCATACAAATTCCTGATCACCGAAGAGTCCAAGGCGAAGAGCGAGATGTTCCGTGACTTCGGCGAGAAAATCGCCCGAGCCCTCGGCGCGCCCGGCAATAGCCAGCTCAGTTCGGCGGCGGCATTGTGTGCCGGCGCCATCGTGCCGGCGATCAGCGCTGTGCTCGAGGGCCAGACACCGCCCGCTACTGATGCAGCGCACAAGGCTTCCGCATCGATGGCCGACTCGCTGGACACGAAAAGCCAGACCGGGCAGGAGATCAAGTTGATCAGCCTGATGTCGAGCGTGTCCGGAGAAGAAGTCGAAACACGCTGGGGCCTCCACCCCCGATTCCGCGAAGATCTGACTCCGGCCGAACTCCAGCAACTCACCAAGCTGCTGAACCGAGTTGCAAAAATCGTTGGCGAACGGTATGCCGCCGTGGCATTCTCCGATGAGTGGGCCTCGTGGCATAAGGCGGGACACGCCTGACTCGGACCAGACAAACCGTGTCCTCGACCCCCTATCACCCCACGCGCATGACATCTCATTTATCGAAGGAGCCCCTGTGGATATTTCTACTTCCGTGAATAGTTCCCTTGCCCATCTCCCTCCGAGTCTGGGACGCCTGTCTGAGGTGGCTCATAACCTCTGGTGGAGCTGGACACTGGAAGCACGTGAATTGTTCGAAACCATCGACCCCACACTCTGGTTTCTCACACACCATAATCCCGTCAAACTATTGGCTGATGTGAGGCCGGACCGGCTGGCCCGGTTGGGGGAAGATCCGTCATTTCTTCGTCACTACTCGGCGGTGCTCCGCCTCTTCGACGAGTATTGCGCGAACAAGAAAAGCTGGTTCGGCGCCCACCACACGGATTTGACGAAGACGACCATTGCCTACTTCTCCGCGGAATTCGGTCTGCATACGTCTGTGCCCATTTATAGCGGCGGCCTCGGCATTCTGGCGGGCGACCACTGCAAAGAAGCCAGCGACCTGGGCGTGCCGCTGGTCGGCATTGGATTCATGTATCCGCAAGGTTATTTCCGCCAGCGCCTCACTCAGGAAGGATGGCAGGAGGCGGCCTATGCGCCGTTCACCCGGGAAGAGTCTCCCATTCAAGCGGCACAGACTCTGTCCGGAGAAGCCTGCCGGTTTACCGTCGAGATGGGGGGCCGCCACGTCACCGCCGCCGTCTGGCGGGTCGTGGTCGGCCGTGTGCCGCTCTTCCTGATCGATACGGATGTGCCTGAAAATAGCCCGGAGAATCGCGCCCTGTCCGCCCGACTGTACGGTGGCGATCAGGAAATGCGGCTCTGCCAGGAAATCTTGTTGGGGATCGGCGGCGTACGGCTCTTGCGCGCATTGGGCATCGCCCCCTCCATCTGGCATGCGAACGAAGGCCATTCCGCCTTTCTCACCTTGGAACGTCTCCGTGAGTTCATGCAGAAGGGGGCCACACATGCTGAAGCCAGTGAGCTGGTCCGCCAAAGCACTGTGTTTACAACCCATACGCCGGTGCCGGCCGGCCACGACGTGTTCCCTCACCATCTGATGGACCGATACTTTGCAGGGTATTGGGAACAACTGGGCCTCTCACGGGAAACGTTCATGGGTCTGGGTGAGACACCTGAATCGCGCGGCCATGGTTTCAACATGACAGCACTGGCAATGCGCCTGTCGGCCCACGTGAACGGCGTGAGTCGCGAACATGGCCGCGTCACCCGCGAGATGTGGCGGCATTTCTGGCCTGGATTACCCACCGAGCAAGTCCCCATCCGCAGCGTCACGAACGGGATTCACGCGCCGACCTGGATCTCTCCCGAACTCCATCGCCTGTACGGCAAATCACTCAGCCCGACGTGGACCTCCAGCTGCGACGATCCGGCCATGTGGCAACGGGTGACGGATATCCCCGACGCCGAATTGTGGGCCGTCCGTCAGGCCATGAAACGGAAACTCATGAGTTTTATCCGCGAACGGGCCAGAACCGGATGGATGCAAGGCCATATCCAGCCCTCACAAGTGCTGGCTCGCGGCACGCTCCTCGATCCTGAAGCGCTGACGATCGGTTTTGCCAGACGGTTTGCCACGTATAAACGGGCGACGCTTCTCTTCCAGGATCTTGAACGTTTGAAATCGCTTCTCCAAAACAGATGGAGACCCGTCCAATTGATCTTCGCAGGCAAAGCCCATCCGGCCGATGAACCGGGACGGTACTTCATTCATGAAGTGCTCAGCTTTTGCCATGATCATAAGCTGGGCGGCCATGTCGCGTTCCTCGAAGATTACGAGATGCACATGGCGAAGTTTCTTGTTCAAGGTGTCGACATCTGGCTCAACACCCCGCGGTTCCCCTTGGAAGCCAGCGGGACCAGCGGCATGAAGGCCGCGCTGAACGGGGTACTGAACCTGAGCATCCTCGATGGGTGGTGGGCTGAAGGATACAACGGCGCCAATGGATGGGGCATCCAACCGTTGGCCGACCAGGCAGACACCAAAGCACAGGATCAGCATGACGTCGAACAGCTCTATCGCATCTTGGAACAGGAAGCCGTGCCGCTCTTTTACCAACGCGATCGAGACGGCATCCCTCGCGGCTGGCTGCATATGGTCAAAGAATGCATCCGCACCATCGCTCCACAGTTTTGCACCACCCGCATGGTAAAAGACTATGTGGGGATGCTCTACGAGCCCGCCACGCTGCGCGCCCCATCGACATGGTAATCACCTTCCGCGCAGAGCATCGGTGCACTGGGCGGCCGTCGATTCTGCATCCGGCCTGCGCGTGGGTGTTGACCGCCGCCGTGACACTCTGTGTCGCACCGATCACACCAGCCCACGCCGCCGGGGCCTCATCCTCCATAGAATCAACCGCCAACGATCTCTTCAAGGCCGGTGACTATGCAGCAGTCGCCGCACTTTTTCAGACCATACCTCCGGGCACCACGATATCAAACCAGTTGTTACGCACCTGCCTGTTGAGCTACGTGCGACTCGGACGCACCGACGAAGCGCTCGCAATTTATATGAGACTCGCTCTGGACGGGCGCACCCACGACCCCGCACTACTTCGTCCTCTCGCACTCACGGTCATTACTAGCCACGTCAGGGACCGCAAGGAACATGTCCGGATTGCCGCCTACACCACCTTGGCGGATCTGGGCCTGCCGGAAACAGCCGCCGTTCTGGAGGACGGGCTGCTGGACTCTTCTGTCCTGGTGCGGGCGCGGGCCGCAGAAGCGATCGGGAAAGCCGGCCTGGCCAAGAAATCCGGCGCACTCCGGCGAGCATTGGGTGACCAGATGCCTACCGTCCGCATTGCCGCCATGACCGCCCTGGGAGAGGCCAATGCCGCTGATCTAATTACCCGATTCTCAGACATCGCCCGCACTGACGAAGGCCCCGAATCGATCTTCGCCGCTGCAGCCCTCTATCGCATGGGACAATCCGACAAACTGGCCGATATCACCAACGCAGCCACGCTGCCGGATGAGGACATGCGCATGGCGGCGCTCGGTGTACTTGGCCGGCTGAAGCGCCCGACAAGCCTGGCGGCCCTCAGTCAGGCCGTGTATGATCCCCACCCATCCGTGCGTGCCTTCGCCGCCGGTGCGCTGGGAGAATTCGGCTCGCCCGGAGCAGTCGCACCGTTGACCCATGCCATTGGAGACGACATCGCCATGGTTCGCAGTGTCGCGGCCGGAAGCCTGGGCAGGCTGGGCATCAAGGAGAATCGCCCGTTGCTGCAGGCCTTGACCCGGGACCCCAGCTGGCAGGTCCGCGCGGCTGCCGCCGAGGGGTTGCTTCGTTTGGGAGAGGCCTCGGCCCTGCCGCTCGTTGCTGAACTTGTGAAACAGCCAGACCCCTCCGTTCGAGGCGCTGCCGCTCAGGCGCTGAGTGCGACCTCGAACACAGAGGCCGTGGCTCTGCTGGAACCCCTGCTCCGGGATATGCAACCGCTTCCACGACTCATGGCCGCCAAAGCCTTGGGGAACAGTGCAGGACCTGTGATGCCACTGCTCGTTAAAGCCTTAGGGGACACCGACGAAGCCGTTCGGATCACCGCAGCGGGAAGCGTGCTGCGGCAGCTGGATCGGAAACGTTCACCGCCCAAGCATCGCTAACCGGCAAGGAGATCATGCTCAAATTCATCGCCGTGCTGCTCCTGGTCGCCGGCGCCTTCGCGGCGGGGTATTACGCAGGGCAACAGCCTGTCGGCACATTGCAGGCAAGCGTATCGGACCTGACTCACCGCTTGGCAATTTCCGAGGAAACGATCAACGATGCCCGCCAATCGTTGAAGAATCTTTCTCAGAATGCCTTGGCGACGACGGCAGAAATCGAACGCGATCTCCGCCGCCGCAAAGCGCTCATGGAAGCCAAATCACGGGTGGTGCAGGCCAAGGCACATGTCCTCGACCGGAATTACAGCGATGGGGCAAAGGAACTGACCGAGGCGGCCTCGACCTTGGAGGCTGCGGCAAAAGGAGCCAAAACGGACGCCTCAACCCAAGCCATGCTGGATGTGGCCCACGCACTGCGGGACACACGTATCGAAGTCGCGATGGGAAAGCTGGTGCCCTTGAAGAAGTTCGATGACTTGCAGCGGCGGATCGATCAGTCGCTCGACAAATAGCGCGAGGATGCCGCGTGCATCGCAGCTCACGCAGTGGCAGGCTGGGACACCGGCTGTTTTTTCCACTTGGCCAGAATACGTTCCACCCGCATCTTCACGACCAGATCAGGATCTTTGAGCAACGGCTTGATGGCCTCGCGCCCCCGCTCATCCCCGATCGATTCCAGGGCCGCCGCCGCGGTCAAGCGTGTAAACCAGTCCCGGTCTCCCAGCATGTCGATCAAGGGAGCAATCGCGTCGCCGTTCTTGAGGCGACCCAGCGCGAGCACCGCGCTCGTGCGCACGTTGTCATCCTTGTCCCGGAGCGCGGTAATCAACCGGGGCAATGCCGGCTCGCCGAGTTCGACCAGCGCATTGATCGCATCGTCCTTGAACTCGTCATTGCGCAGCTGCAGCATCAGGGGATCGAGCACCCGTTCGTCGCGGATTTTACCGAGCGCCAAAATGGCGCACTTCCGTACTTCCCAGTCGCGCAGCAGCTTGAGAAGCATCTCGACGGCGGGGGAGCCCACCTGCCCCATCGCTTCGACCGCCACTTCACGGACCTGCCAGTCGCCGTCGCGCATCGCCTTGGCCAGCGGCTCGATGCACCGCTCATCGCCCATTTCGCCGAGCGTAATGACGGCTTCGCGGCGGACCACCCAGTCCGGATCGTTAAGCAGATCGATCTGGATATCGATCTCGTCCTTGACCTGCTCTTCTTCGAGCGAAGCGGTGCTTCCCGCAGCGGAAGGAGCGTCATCGGGCACTTGCGACTGTGCCTTGACGAGCTCGGCAGAGAAGGTGTCTGCCGATTCGTCCCCGGCCGGTTGCATCGCTGGAAGTGTGTCCTGAGAATTGTCCGTGTGCGTCTGATCCATCGCTAACCTGTTAGTGGTTTACACGTTCACTGCCGCGCGCAGACGAGTACTGACTGCTACCTATGCCGAGGCAGGTGCGGCGGCTTTATTTCCAGCCGCGTGTTTCTTTCGCAATGCCAGCGCCCGCCGACGCCGTTGTTCTCTCTTCAGCCGCTTGACCAGCGACCGGGTTGCGCTTTTCCCTTCCGGGGTGCTCGCTCCGGTCCGCTTCGCTGTAATTTTTTTCTTGAGACGAGCTTCCTCCGACTCTGCCGAAGTCTTTTTTCCCATGCCATCAACTCCTTTGACCGATTGCCGATGAAAAGTATACGACCGGCTCGCCCTGAGTCCGGACGGGCCAGTTTAGAGGAGCGGTTTCCCAGCTGTCAACCGCGCGAAGAGGATTGATTGAGTTATAAAAGCCCGAGTCCCGCATGATGCCGATGGGCCGGATCGCTGGCAAGGATCGCCGGCGCCCATTTCCATCGGCGTTGGATGAGGAAATCCACAGGCCGAAGGCGATGCCCCGGTAGCATCATGGGATCGGGCATGCCCAATCTCATGACCGGCAAGGACAAGGAGGCTTGTTCATTCAACGTGCGCACCATCAAGAGAGACGGAAACTGGTTGGCCCCTTCCTCTGCATCAAGGACGAAGTCCGGCCTATGATCCCCGATCACCTCAAGCTGGATGACCGACAGCCCTCCGTCAACCATCCCTAACTGGGCTGCTGCGGCCCGGGAAAGGTCGAGAATCCGTCCATTCACATAGGGCCCCCGGTCGTTGATCCTCACACGGACGTGCTTCCCGTTCAACAGGTTGACGACCCGGACCATACTCCCAAGCGGCAGGGTCCGATGGGCTGCCGTCAGCGCCTCCATATTGAATAGTTCGCCATTGGCTGCCTGTTTTCCATGAAACTGCGCCCCATACCACGAGGCCACACCCCGTTCCTTGATCCCCACATCCAGCTGGCTCTCGCCCTTGGGAATCCAGGAACAGCCACCTACTGAAAGGCAGAGGACAACCGCCAAGACATGGAAGGGCTTCTGATCAGCTGACTTTTTCATTGCAGAAGTACGAAAATTCATCCTGTTCCTTCTCCCCTCTGGATCATCCCGACGCGAATCTATTGCCAGGGTACGATCCAAGGGGAAATTCAACAATACCGACTCGGTAGCCTATTCCCCCTACCTTGGTATGAAGGCATGCTGCTCGGCCACAGATTAAAGACAGTGGGAAACGTGCAGAAGGGGCTGTACCACGATCAGGCGGTGACACTATATATAGGAGTGATACCGCTGAGTCAACTCCGTAGGCGGCGAGTCCGTCCAACACCATCGTCGTAACAAGCGAAGAAGGTACGGCTAACTGCAAGGCCGTGGGCCGGAATGAACCGAGAACATATTCACTCGAATACATGGATGTTTTTCATGGTCCGGCATACCGCATTTCGTGGGGATTCACTCACTCTAGGAGAACTCCACGCCACACAGACTCCCCTGTACAGACCGCCATATTGACTGCCTGGAACGGACTGAGTAAGATCCCTCCCGCAGATGAAATGTGTGTTGTTTCGAGACCGGCGCCGCGAGATCCTCCGCCGTTCATCGCCCTGACATCACTCACATGATCGACGTTCAGAACATTACCAAACGGTACGGACATCATACGGCTATCGACCGGGTCACCTTCTCGGTGGCCAAGGGGGAAGTGTTAGCTTTTCTTGGCCCCAACGGCGCAGGCAAAACAACCACTATGCGGATTCTCACCTGCTTCATGCCTGCCACGGAAGGAACCGTGCGGGTCGCCGGGTTCGACTGCGCCGATCAACCCCTTGAAGTCAAACGTCATATCGGCTATCTGCCTGAGACTCCACCGGTCTATCAAGAACTGACCGTGACAGAATATCTGACCTTTGTGGGCCGGCTACGCGGGATGGGAGGCCGAAACCTGACCTCAGCACTCGATCAATCGATCGGGCGCCTCGAATTGGGGTCGGTCCGCCACCGCCTCATCGGCAACCTTTCCCGTGGCTACCGTCAGCGTGTGGGCCTGGCCCAAGCCTTGCTGCATGACCCGCCCGTCTTGATCTTGGACGAACCGACGATTGGGCTCGACCCAAAGCAGATCATTGAAATACGAGAACTCATCAAAAGCCTGGCCGGGTCACACTCCGTGATCCTCAGCACACATATCCTGCCGGAAGCCACAGCCGTCTGCCAACGAGTGGTCATCATTAGCGGAGGACGCATCGTGGCGCAGGATTCTCCGGAGCAACTATCGGCTCGGCTTCGGCAATCTGAGAAAATATCCGTGACGCTCAAGAATCCCTCTGCGGATTGCAACGCGAAACTCCGCGAGATCCCTGGCGTTTTGAACATTTTCCCCGGGGAACAAGCCGGGATGTTCCTGATCGAATGTGCCTTGGGCCGTGACGTACGAGATGAAATCGCCCGTGTCGTCGTGTCTCATCACTGGGGCTTGCTGGAACTGCGTACCATTTCAATGACGCTGGAGGATGTCTTCCTCCGACTCACACGGCATGAGGATGGCCTGCCACAGACACCGGCCACAGCAGCGCCGGCCTCGCAGGAGACCGCCCCGTGACCCCGGTACAGGCCATCATCGCCAAGGAACTGCGCGGGTATTTCGTCTCACCGATCGTCTACGTGGTCGGCGCAGTGTTCCTGCTCATCTTCGGATTTCTTTCGTATCTCTATATCGTCTTCGCGGGCGCGCAAGCCATCCAGCTGATGCAGATGCAAGGCGGCCCGGCCTCGATCAATCTGAACGACTTGGTCTTCAGAAATCTCTTCGCCAGCATGCGCTTCGTCCTGCTGATCATTCTCCCTATTCTGACCATGCGGCTGTTCGCCGAAGAGAGAAAGCTGCGGACATTCGAGTTCTTGATGACCTCGCCCGTTGGCATCCACGAGATCGTTCTGGGCAAGTTCGTGAGTATCCTGCTGATCTATTTGGGCTTGCTGGGAATCACCGGCTTGGTTCCGACCGTCCTGATGCTATTCAGCGAGTTCGATTGGAATCCGGTTTTGACCGGCTATCTGGGGATGGCCCTGCTGGGCGCGCTCTTCCTGGCCGTCGGTCTCTTCGCCTCGGCCCTCACGGAAAATCAGATTGTCGCGGCCTTTGTCGGGTTCGGCATCCTTCTCACGTTCTGGCTGATCTCAGGGTTAGGCGCGCTGCTCGGCGACACGACGGCGGGACAAATCATCTCGTATGTCTCGTTTATGGAACACTACGACCGTCTCGTACGGGGGCTCATCGATACCAGCGACCTTGTGTATTTCGGAAGCGGCCTGGTGCTGATGCTGTTCCTCACCCATCGAGTTGTAGAATCGACACGCTGGAAATGAACTGGAAATCATTCCCTCTCGGCCTCATCGGACTCGTCCTCGCTTCAGGCGGCGGCATCGCCTATAGCCTATGGCCCGATCTCCTCTGGGCCGTCACGATCGCCGAACTTGTGGCGCTGATTTGCCTGAGCGCATTTCTCGTCCTGCATTTCGAGAGGGTCAAATCCTTCTCCGGCCGACGCTCGACCAGAATGGGGCTGAACAGCATCCTGATGGTCCTGCTCTTTGTCGCCATTCTCAGCATCGTGAACTTTCTGGCATCCCGGCATTCCATTCGTTGGGATGTGTCAGAAAATCAAAATTTCACGCTCGCGCCTCAGACCTACCGTGTGTTGCGCGCGCTGCCGCGCGAAGTCACGATCACGGTCTTCACACGGGAGAAAGATCCCGGCTATCAAGCATTCAAAGAACGGCTGGAGAGCTATCGGCAGGCCTCCACCAAACTCAGAGTGGAATTCATCGACCCGGAAAAACAGCCGAAAATCGCCCAGAGCTACGGGATCTTCAAGACCGACACGGCAATTTTCGAAAGTAATGGGCAGACAATCCGAGTCACCTCTCCGTCGGAAGTGGAGTTGACGGGCGCGCTCATTCGCATCTCCAAAGACGCCAAGAAACGCATCGTCTTCGTCGAAGGACACAGCGAGCGGAGCGTAGAGGATAAAGACCGCAACGGCCTGTCGCTCGCCAAAGAAGCCTTGACCAAGCAAGGTTATGACGTTGGCGCCGTCTCGCTGCTTCAGGACGCGGCCGTTCCGGACAACACCACTGTGTTGGTCCTGGCCGGGCCTCGCCGCTCCGTCACCACAGAAGAGCAGGACCGTATCCGGGCCTATGTCGAAAAAGGCGGCCACGTCCTGATCCTGGTCGATCCCGACACGCAAACCGGACTCGATCCCTTGCTGGCCCACTGGGGACTCGGTCTGGGGCCGGGCGTCTTAGTCGACTTGCAAGACAGGCTCGCCCAAGGAGACCTCACCGCGCTGTTGGTCCGCACCTTTACCGAACACGAGATCACCCAAGACCTGACGTCCGCCGTGCTATTCCCTCTCTCACGCCACATCACATTCGACGAGCAAGCCGGCAAAGATTGGGACTATGTGCCGCTGGCCCGTACATCGGCTAACAGCTGGGCGGAAACGAATATGCAAGGCCGAGTCGTGAGCCTGAGCGAAAAGGAAGACGTGAAGGGTCCGCTGTCGATGGTCGCCGCACTGGCCCCCAAACAGACACCTGCTGAAGGCGCGCCTCGTCCGGCCATCGTCGTCATCGGCAACTCCACCTTTGCCACCAACGCCTTTTTCAACTTCCCCGGAAACAGCGATTTTTTCCTCCATACGACCGGATGGCTGGCCGAGGAACGCGACTTGATTTCCATTGCGCCGAAAGAACCGGCCCTGAGGCCGTTCACACCGAACCCGACGCAGGAACGGGTACTGCTCTACATCCAAGTCGTTTTTCTCCCGCTCATGATGTTTCTGACTGGCCTGATGGTCTGGAGAAAGAGGCGGCGCTTGTGACAAGCATGGAGAAGCACGGCGTGTTCGTCATTCGTCAACCGTCATTCGTCATGCGCCAATCGCTCCGAATCACTCACCCCTTGCCACTTGCTACTTACCACTTGCTACTCACCCCTTACCCCTCACCCTTCACCCACTGACTATGCGCTACTGGCCGACAGTCCTCATGCTTGTCATTCTGGCGGGGCTCGGAGGCTATCTCTATGTGGTGGAACTCCCCACCACGCAACGCGAGATCAAACAGGAGGCTGAACAGAAGCAACTGCTGTCGTTTCCCGAAACGGCCATCACAGGACTGACCATCACGACGGCTCAAGGCCCCGTCGAGCTCACACGCACCGACTCGGGAGGCTGGACTATTACCGCTCCCTTGCAGACCGACGCCGATATCCGCGAAGTCCAAGCCCTCGTCCGTGCATTAGTGACGGGCAGAGTGACCCGATCTGTCGCCGAACGATCTGCCGGCCTGGCCCCCTTCGGGCTGGAGCAACCTGTAACAACCGTCACCGTGACGGCCGGGGGGCAACAAGACACCTTGGCGATCGGCGACAGCGGTCCCTTGTCCAATACCCTGTACGTCCTCCGTGGATCCGACGGGAAAGTCTTGCTGACCGACCTGGCCCCTAAAGACTTTGTCAATAAATCGCTGCTGATGTTCCGGCGAAAGGACCTCCTGCGCTTTGTTCAGAACGATATCGAACGGGTGAGGCTCAACTATCCTCCGACTGAAATCGTGATCTACAACATGGCCAAGGGCAAACCGAAGCCGTCCTGGAAGATCCGCTACCCGATCGAAGCCGAAGCCGACCAAACGGAAGTCCGCTCACTGATGTTCCGTCTGGAAGACCTGAAGGCACTGAGCATTATCGACCCGGGCCCTGAGCGGGATGCGGTAGCCAAAACCCTGACCACCCCGAAACTAAAGATCACTCTGCATACGGCAGAGGGCGACCAGAACGTCCAGCTCTACCAGCCGGACCCTCAAAGCGGCGATGCAATCGCAGAAACCACGCCTGAGGCCCCGCTCTACCGTGTCAGCCCGACAGCAATCAAAGACCTTACGAAGGACCTCTTCACTCTGCAAGACAAACGTCTGCTCGGAGTCGACTATACGGATATCGCCATGTTGTCGGTCCGCACGCGCGACCACCAGTATGTCCTCATCAATGACAATGGAGAATGGGTGCTGGAGGACCGCCCCACGGAAAAACTCAGCCAGGAAGCGGCGGATCTCTTTGTGAGCCGGGTGGCAAATCTTCCGGCGGAAGAGCGGGTGCTCAAACAATCCTCACCGCTCGCACCCTACGGACTGCTGGCACCGGCTGCCGAGTTCGTGGCCACCGGAAAAGACGGAAGGGTCGCCGGCAGGCTCACACTTGGCAACCGAGTAGGGAACTTGATCTATGCCACTGGCGATCGTCTGCACGGCATCTTTCAAGCTCGTCCCGATCTTCTCACACAGATTCCCTCTAGAGCCGCCCTCCTTGCCCAGCCCCCAATTAAACCCTGAACGGGAATAACGGGATGCCGGTCTTCTCGTGAGATCGCCCAGAAATGTGTGTCTTGCGATCGAAGGGGACTACGCCGCCGCCAATATCTGTTGAACCCGATCCACTAAGACCTGAGGTTTGAACGGCTTGGACAGGAATGCCACGCCGGGTTCCAATACACCATGTTGCACGATCGATTCGTCTGTGTACCCGGACATGTATAACACTTTTAACTGTGGATACTTGCTGAGCAGACGCTGCGCCATCTCTACGCCGCTCAGGTTGGGCATGACCACATCCGTCACAAGCAGATCGATCGGACCGCTATGGGAATTGCCGACCGTGACACCCGCTTCGCCATCATGGGCAGTAAGGACCTTGTACCCATAGGATGCCAGTAATTCCTGAAACAACCTCCTGATACCGGCTTCGTCTTCCACCAGCAGGATCGTTGCTTCCTTTTCCTTGCAGAACGGCTTAATCAGATGGGTTCCGTCAGCCTGAGGCTCTGCCGGAGACTCCGTCTCAACTGCAGGGAAATAGACGCGAAACGACGCACCTTTACCCAACTCACTCTCAACTGTGACAAAGCCGCCGCTCTGTTTGACGATACCATACACGGTCGAAAGCCCGAGTCCTGTGCCCTTACCGGATTCCTTCGTCGTGAAAAACGGTTCGAACACCCGAGCCTTCGTCTCCTCGTCCATTCCGCAGCCGGTATCGCGGACTTCCAGACAGGCATAGCGGCCGGGCTTGACGATACCTGTCGGCTCGCCACGTTCGGGCGTGATGACAACATTGTCGGTACGGAGAAGCAGCCGCCCACCCTTTGGCATCGCGTCGCGTGCGTTGACCGCGAGGTTCATGATGACCTGATCGATTTGCCCGCGATCCGCTTTCACCGGGGCAAGGTCGTCCGCAAACACGGGCTCCAGCTGAATGTCTTCCCCGATAAGCTTGTGTAACAACCTTTCTATCTGAGCCACAACATCGTTCAACGAGAGCTGTGTCGGCTGAATCACCTGTTTGCGGCTGAAGGCCAACAGCTGCTGCGTCAGGTTGGCGGCCCGCCCGGCAGCCTTGACGATTTCTTGCACAGCCTGCTGTAGGGGATCCCCCGGCTTGATGCTCATCTGCAATATCTCGCTGAATCCGGTAATCACAGTGAGGAGGTTGTTGAAGTCATGGGCGACGCCGCCGGCCAATCGGCCGACTGCTTCCATCTTTTGCGCTTGCCGCAATTGCGCCTCTAATAAGGTCTTGTCCGATTCCGCTTCCTTCTGCACAGTTAAGTCCCGCGTCAGCTGGGAGAATCCGATCAGCTTTCCCGCCTCGTCGTAAATCGCCGCGATGGCGGCGCGAGCCCAGAATTTCGAGCCATCTTTCCGCAAGCGCCACCCTTCGTCCTCGACCGACCCCTGCTCGGCCGCCTGAGCCAGCAGCCGCGTCGGCTTGTCGCCCCCCACATCCTCGGCGGAATAGAAGTAGGAAAAGTGCCGACCGACAATATCTCCCGCCGTGTAGCCCATGATGCGTTGAGCCCCATCGTTCCAGTGAACGACGAGACCTCCGGGATCGAGCATGACGATGGAGTAATCCTTGACCTGGCCGACCATCTGATGAAAGCGCTGCTCGCTCAACCTGACGGCATGAAGGGCATCCCGCAAGGCAGTGATATCCACCGCTACGCTCAACACTTGGTCGTGCCGGCCATCAGGCCCGACTAACGGACGTTTGACGGTGCGCAGCCACCGGACCTTTCCCGTCGCATCGGTCAGCGCTTCTTCTGCAATGACCTGCTCCTGTCCCTTCTCCACCACCGCCAGATCGACCCGTTGAATGCGCTCCGCTTCATCCGCACGGGCACTGAAATCGGCATCCGTCCTTCCAACGAGGGCATCCACCGACGTGCCGTACGCATCGGCCACAGCTAAATTCGCCAAGGTAAACCGCCCCTCCCGGTCCTTCGCAAAAATGAAATTGGGATTCATGTCGAGCACCTGCCGGAGAAAGCCATGCTGGCGTTGCAGCTGCCGATTGACTGATTCCAGCTCGGCCGTGCGGGCCTGAACGCGCTCCTCAAGATCCTTGGTAAACAGTTGCAGGTCCTCTCTCATGCGATCGAAGGTCCGAGCCAGGGAACCGATTTCGTCCTGTCGCCAGACCGGGAGCCTGTTCGGAGCAAAGTCGCCGCTGGCCACAGCCTCTGCGCTCTTGGTCAACTGTTCGATGGGACGCCCCAATCGGGTGGCGACAAAGATGGCCAACACCGCCGCGAGGCCGGCTAACACAAACCCGATGCCGACGATCTGTCTTTGCAATCGATAGATTGGCTCGTAGGCCTGATCGAGCGGTCGTGCAACGCCGACGAAACTTCCCGCTCTCGGCCGCCCCTGCTCCCCGGTATGCCCGACCAAGAATTGGCGACCGTCATTGGCCGTGAGGATGGCCCATGTGCGAAGTGGCGACGGCATGCCGGCCCGAGATTTCCGTAAATCCTGTAGCCAGTCCTGGGAAAACAAATCCTGGCCGACCCGAACAGAATCCTGTGTCTGTCCGGGCTGGCTCAAAAATAGCATTCCTTCTTTATTCACTAGTGTCCGGTTAAAA
>MSXM01000025.1:0-22335 GCA_002083565.1 Nitrospira sp. ST-bin4
AGAGCGTCTGGTGCGTGCCGTCGCAAAAAGGCGGCGTCTTGGTCTGTTTGCACTGACACAACGCAACGTCCTTCTTCTCCTTCACGATAAACTCAACCGGCTCGAATCCGGTTCCTTGATGCGATCCATCACAGAACGGTTGGTCTCGCGAGCGTCCGCAGGAACACCAGTAGTAAGTTCCCGGATCTAATGACATGACTGAGGGCTCTTTGGCGGCGATGCGCGGCTTTTCCATGGAGGTCCTCCTCTGCGGTGGTTAGGATCACGCTGAGCGACAGCAGTATACCGTTTCCCCACGAACTTCGCACATCCGCTTGCTAGATCTCGCCTCCTTTTCCCCGACCTAGCCGGCATCCGCAGAATCTCTTCCTTCGCTCTGCAACCAACAGGAGGCTTCATCTTCGCGTATCAACTATCGCGTCGAAGAACTGCCAGGCCAGACACCGATTCATTTGATGCGGTGGCGGCATTACTTACTCTGTTTATGGTATTTACATAGCTCGATCTGGCACATAAACCCTGGCCGAGCCGGGCGTCTCGCACCGGTGCTAAAAGTGCACACTCTCATAGGTAAGAAGACATGGCGCTGACGATCGAAGATATTCTCATCGCTGCTTCCGGGCTCCTGCTGCTCAGCGTGATCGCGAGTAAGGCGTTCGGTCGCATGGGGATTCCGGCCCTCTTATTGTTTCTCGGTATCGGGATGCTGGCGGGGTCGGACGGTCCAGGCGGCATACATTTCGACAATCCCTGGTTGGCCCAGTCCCTCGGCGTCGTGGCGCTGACCTTCATCCTGTTTGCCGGCGGGATGGACACCGATTGGGAGAGCGTGCGGAGGACTTTGGGAATCGGTGTGGGCCTGTCGACCGTGGGAGTGGCCGTGACGGCCGGGTTAGTCGGCTGGTTCGCCGTGGCCGCATTGCAGATGTCATGGCACGAAGGGCTCCTCATCGGCGCGATCGTGTCCTCGACCGATGCCGCGGCGGTGTTTGCCGTGATGCGATCCCGCTACGTCAGCCTGCGCGGCAGCTTGAAACCATTGCTCGAACTGGAGTCCGGCAGCAACGATCCGATGGCGGTCTTTCTCACCATCGGTATCATTTCCTTGATCACGGGAGCTTCCGGTTCCCCGCTCGACCTGGTACCGATGTTCATACGGCAAATGGTGCTCGGCGGAGCGATCGGGTACGGGATCGGCAAGTTGATGGTCTTGCTGGTGAACCGGCTACGCCTGGAATATGAAGGCCTCTATCCCGTGTTGACTCTGTCCTTCGTCCTCCTCACATACAGCGGCAGCACATGGCTCGGCGGAAACGGATTTTTGGCCGTGTATTTGGCCGGGCTCATGATGGGAAACAGCGAATTCGTCCATAAACGAAGCCTGACCCGATTTCACGATGGGCTCGCATGGCTGATGCAGATCACCATGTTCCTGGCTCTCGGATTGCAGGTCTTCCCCACGCAGCTCGTGCCGATCGCCGGTACCGGTCTACTTTTGGCGTTGTTTCTGATGTTCATTGCCAGGCCCGTGGCTGTGTTTGCGACCTTGGCGTTCACGCACCTCAACGTGAGGGAGAAAACCATGGTCGCCTGGGTTGGATTGCGCGGGGCCGTGCCGATTATTCTGGCCACCTTCCCGCTCCTCGCCGGGGTTCCTCAGGCCACCACGACGTTTCATCTCGTGTTTTTTATCGTCCTGACATCGGTGTTGTTACAGGGCACGTCTATCCCGATCGTAGCCCGATGGCTGAAGGTCGATGAGCCGTTGTCGCCGCGTACAGAGGCCTCCCCGGTATGGGACGCGCCGACGAGCCTCAAGAGCGGGCTCCTGGAAGTGCGGATTCCTGATCAATCCATGGCGATCGGTCAGCGACTGCTGGACCTCGGCCTGCCGAAAGGGGCATTCATCCTGCTGATGGCGCGAAACGGCCGGTGTTTTGTTCCGGACGGAACGACCGTGCTGCAAGCCCATGATTCTCTGCTGGCCTTTACGGATCAACCTTCCTACCTGCGATTGCGTTCGATCCTCGAAAACCGGCGTCCGGCTTCGCCGGGCGAGGAACCTCCGGCTGACCGGGACGTCGAGGTCGTGTAATGACGCTCCGCGACGAAACTTTCTAGTGGCAACGCCTCCCACCGCGAATTGATCGTGAAGGCCGGAGCGGCGGATGCGTCTCTGATCATCGTGGCATTGCCTGAAATTGAGCCCGCTGCACTGACGGTGGGTCGCATCCACGACCTCAATTCAAAAGTCCCGATTTTAGCCCGGGCGCATGGAGTAGCGGAAGCGGAACGACTCGGTGCCGTCGGGGTAACCGAGGTCATTCAGCCTGAAGTCGAGGCGTCGGCGACACTTATCCGCCATACCTTGAACTGGTTCGGCGTACCGAAGGATCGCGTTCTGGACTATGTGCAACAGTACAGGCAATCTATGGAAACGAAGCGGCATGCAAGTTAAATGAGCGCAGCACTCACGATGGTGATGAGGGGCCTGACAGTCTACTGATGATCACGATCTGAATTGGCGCCTTAGCGCCCGCTTATGCGTATGATCACCGCGGGATTTACAGCTGCAACGTCTTGATCGGCGACAGGACCGCCGCCGGATCATTCTTCCACACCGATTCGTCTGCATCCACATACAGTTCCACTTCGTTCCCGTCGGGATCCCGGAGATACAGGCTCTGGCTGACAGTATGGTCACTCATGCCGTCTATCGAAATCCCCGCCTGCTCAAGTTCACGCTTGGCGGCCCGCAGCTCATCAAGCGAATCACCGACCTTGATTCCGATGTGATAGAGCCCCCGTCGCCTCCCGGGCGATGGCCCCGGCGCGTCACCGACCTGGATCAACAACAGCTCATGGTGCGTGCGACCCGATGTGAGCGCCGCCGCCATTCCATTGAAGATCCGACCGACTTCCTTGAACCCCAACAAGTCGCGATAGAACCCGAGTGATCGCTCCAAGTCCTTCACGTAAAAGACGACATGACCGAGATAGTGGGCTTTCATTGGACTCACCCCTTGTTGGGAACAGTCTGCATGAGCAATGCTCTAGCCGCCGCATGTGCGAGCACGACATCGGGGCTTCGTTGAAGCGCGTCATAATACTGCCTGCCGAATCCCTCCCCCGCTTCCGTCGGCATCAAGAGCGTCTGCACGGAGATGAGCAGAACCGAAATTCCCTCGCTGGTTGAGGGCTCAGTCGCCTCACTGAGTTCGTCGAACTTAGCGATGACTTGGGACAGCGGACGTAGCCAGGCGAACCAGGCGTCGTTCAGCACCAACTGCAACAATTCCCCGTTGGATGAGATACGTCCATGCACGCGCTCATAAGCCACACGCTCGTCGTCGAGCAACGCTTTATGCAGACGAAGCAGCGCGTGAAACACATTGTCCAGGGAGCCGTCTCTATTTCTTTGTTCCGGCATGATAATGAGTTCTCGTAAAAACCATTCTCGTTATCCGGTTGGTTCACTGTCGAGTTGATGAGCCTTGCGCCCACCCCGGGCAAGCGGGTGCTCAGGGAGCTGACCGTCGACCATCAGCTTCGCCATATCCACCGATCGGGCCACCAGCTCCTGCGCCCCTTCCCGCAATCGCCGGCTGTTCTGGACTTCGGCGACATTACGCTCCATATCCTCAGCGCTCCACCCCCTTGAATGGGCGATAAAGGGGAACTGCGGAAACTGACAGCCGACCTCGCTGAAAAAAGTCATCAGTTGTCCGGCTACGCCCTGCACATTGTCCTGACCACCCATAATAATGAATGCAGCCACCTTGTTTTTCAGCAAATGCTTATTGGCGATGGTTTCCTGGTTCTGAATACAGTTCATCCGTTCGACCATCTTATAGTACAAACTGCTGGCGTTACCCCAACGAATCGGTGTGGCAATCAGGATGACATCGGCCCAATGAACGATCGCCTCATACACGCGATCAAGTTCATCCGTAGGGTCCATTTGCGTGATCGAGCAGGGCCAGGTACAGGCCTGCGCCGACTTGGAATAGAACCCTTCGCAGGCGCGAAAGTTCAACTCGCGAAGTTTGATGCATTGGGTCTCCAGTTGCAGCACATTCCTGGCATGGTCAAGCGCAATGTCCAACATTGCATCGGATGTGCTGTACCGTGGATGCTCCAATGTCATTCCCGTCGTCGAGATCCCCACGACTCGAATCGGCCCTGCCTGACGCAATACGGGGCGTGCCAGCGGATGGGGCTGGTGCACCTGCTTCTTCCGTTTCGTTGCAGAGGAGAGATCGACATACAACCGGCCATTCTCAATCTTGGTCTCGTAGGCCGGTACCTGGTCTTGCTCATAGCCGGGTTCCCCATGGCCGGTTCGATGATGGAACTTCCAATAGTGCCAAGGGCAGACGATATAGTCACCATCGAGCCGGCCTTCACCCAACGGTCCACCGACATGATTACACACCCCGGATATGGCGCTGAACGCTCCGTCCTTGTACGTCAGGGCAATCGGCGTTGTCCCGCATATGACATGCTGTAACGGCTTCGTCTTCAGGTCTTCTACATTGCCAACATCCGTCCATTGTGCGTCCGGCATGAGCACTCCCTGGATATGTCGGCCCACTGCCTATCGAGCTCCCCGACGTCCCGAAAAGACGATTCCGGCCTTCTGGACTTCCTGGTAAGGCAGCAGCCAGACCAACGATTCATCGCTCAGATCGCCCACCTGAATCCGATTCCCCCACGGATCCCGAAAGTCGCATCGAAAATCAGGATGGAGTTTCAGCTTGTACTTTTTCGTCAATTTCCTGCGGACTTCCTTAATCTGTCCTGCGTCACGCACCATCAATCCGAAATGCTTCGTACGATCCGGTTGAAGCTTGTCGACTTCGAAGATGGCCATGAACTGATGCTCGCCCAGTTTGCACCAGGCCGCCCCCTCTCCGCCCTTGAGCATCTTCAGGCCGAACACATCCGAGTAAAACTTCACAGCCTTTTTCGCATCGGTCACCTCGATTACCACGTGGTTGCATCCATACACTTGAACCGACATGCGTCACCTCCTGCCTTTCACAACCGATCGGCAACAGATGGACCAATTCGAATCTTTTCAAAGGCAGAAACGAACACCTCAACCGGTTGAGCACCAGAAATACCGTCAGCCTTATTAAACATGAAGTAGGGCACGGCTCGAATGCCCAACTTGTGCCCTCCCAATTCCTCGGCCTTGACCTCTACCACGCCTTCTTCGCTCGTAAGAAACTGGCCTGCGTGTAAGCCTGCACGATCAGCCAACTCAGCGAGCACCGGTGCAGACCCGATATCAAGGCCTTCTTCGAAATAGCCCTTAAACAGCTGATTCACTATCTCATTTTGACAACCTTGTTGTCCGGCATACCAAATCAGCCGATGTGCCAGGAACGTGTTTGGGGTCACGGCCATCTTGTGAAAGGCGAAAGAGATTCGCTCAATTCTTCCTGCCTCCAGCAAACGATGCTCCATCTCCTCAACGATGCTCATACGCCCAAACTTGGCTTCAAGATACGCCTTACGATCTATCCCCTCTTTCGGCATCGTGGGATTCAGCTGAAACGGCCGCCAACGCACTTGCGCCTGGACCGCCCCATGCAGCAGCGCCAACGCCCGCTCCAGCCGCCGCTTCCCGACGTAGCACCAGGGACAGATCACGTCCGAGTAAATATCGATGTGGACCGCCTCGCTCTGTTCGCTCATCCTGTCCCATCCTTACTAACTTCTCTTTCCCGACGAGATACGCTTCACGCTTCACGAGCGACGCAGGTTAGGACAAATGCCCCATCTTGCCTGCTCGATAATCTTCCACGGCTTGTGCAAGTTCCGCTTGCGTATTCATGACGAACGGCCCATAGCGAGCAATCGGTTCATTGATCGGCTCTCCGCCGAGAACGAGCATTGTCGTGTCCTCTTCAGCATGAAGCGCCACTCGCTCACCCTTGCGCCCCAAGAGAGCGATCTCGGCCTCTCCCACCGCCTGTGCCCCGTTGATGACGGCCCGCCCCTGCAATACGAATACGGACATGGTGAATCCTTCGGGCAAGGACAATTCCGTCTGATGCCCCGCCTTCAATCGCAGATCATACAGATGGATCGGGCTGAAGGTCCTGGCCGGCCCCTTCCGCCCGTGACTCTCCCCGGCAATGACCCGTAGCCGGCCGGCTCCCCCGGCGAGCTCAACGATCGGGATCTCATCGCGGACGAGCGTTTGGTACCGGGGAGGGGACATCTTGACCGACCTCGGCAGATTCACCCATAGCTGCACCCCTTCCAACGTGCCTCCGTGCTTTGCAAATTCGCTCTCGTGCAACTCTTCATGCACGATTCCGGATGCGGCCGTCATCCACTGCACATCACCCGGACCGATGACGCCTCCGCTTCCGGTTGAGTCACGATGCGCCACACTGCCTTGATACATGATTGTGACAGTTTCAAACCCCCGATGCGGATGCTCACCCACGCCGAGACGCCGATCCGTGGGCGGGAAAAACTCCGGCCCCATATAATCCAGGAGCAAGAATGGTGACAATTGCTCGCCTACGCCAGAGCCCGGAATCATATTACGCACGGGAAATCCATCCCCGACCATATGCTGAGACCCTGCTTGGTAAAGTCCGACCAGTTCCTTTGTCGCTGCCGCTTCGGTCATATTGTGCTTGCTCATCGGCGTCTCCTTCCCTTCGTTCAGCGATGGACCCGCGCGTTCCGCTCAGAACCGCTTTTCTTCGAGGTCGTACACATCGAACCACACATAGACCGGACGATGCGTCGGCACGAACTGGGGAATATACTCTTCCAGGTACTGCTGAGCCTGAAGACTCATATCGCTCAACCGCGTATCACGCATTGCATTATTCCATTTCATCACTTCACCCGCGTCTTTGATCTTGGACGCGTCCGCAATCCATGTCGCGAGTTCTTCGTCGGTCGCTCCCGTCGAAACGACGTCCTTGAACTGTTCGGGCGTGATGCCGGCGAAGGAAAACCACTGGTTCGCAAGCGAACAAGGCCAGTAGCTGTATTCGCCGTTCATGCCCAGCAAAAATGCCCGACACTTATCCGCGCAACGAGCCGCAATGACGTAGCCGCCCAGCTTCGCGCGAGGACTCCGCGGGTAGTCTTTTCGTAAATCTTTGGCCAGCGTTCTGACCTTGTCGAGGTCTTCCTTCATGATGATCTCCTTCTGTCTCGCGCACGCTCGCGCGACGTTCATTCGGCCTTCAGAAATCCTTTCAAAGCCTCGGCCAGCGTCACCCGGCCCAGAACGACCGATGCAGGCTGCTCGTAGTGAATCGTGCCGGCCGAGAAGGCAGCATACATCTCTTCGAACAGCCGAGCGGCTTCATCCGAAAAGCCGAAGGCTTTGAATGTCGGAACCACGGCACTCAGAGGCGCATGTTGGGCCGTGACCGTTTTCCCCAAAATGTGACCGAGCGCTGACGCGACCTCCTCAGGACTGTACTCTACCGGACCTGCCATTTCCACGACCTGCTTGCCCCGTCCACCGGCAATCAGGTGCTCCGCCGCGATCCTGCCGATATCCTTGGTCGAAATCATGGGAATCTTCGCAGCCGGCGCGATGAACGTCGGCAACACACCTTGCTGTTTCACCATGCCGACGCTCGGCATCCAGTTCTCCATGAAATAGCAAGGCCGAAGGATAGTCAGGCGTTTGGCAAGGCAAGTAAGTGCCTGTTCTCCATAACTCGCCGCCCGAATCGGACCGGTCCCACCATGCAGATGCCCTCCAACCGAGGACAGAAACACAACATGGTCAACTCCACTCTTCTGGACGGCTTCTGCCGCGCGATCCATCCTCTGCCGTTGATCCGCCAACCAAGCCTGAGCCCCGTAATTCGGCGGTACTAAAAGATAGACGCCTGCCGATCCTTCGAACGCTTTCGCTAAGGCGGTGACATCGTCCAGTGACGCCACGGCGATGTCAGCCCCTTTGGCCCTCCATGGCGCTCCCTTGTCAGCCGACCGCACCACGACTCGCACAGCCTGTTCTTTATTCAAGAGGGTGTCCGCAACCGATGATCCCGTATTGCCCGTGGCTCCAACAACAACAAACATGGCCGCTCTCCTTCCGATGGAGGTTTCTTCCCTTGTGCCCCGCAATTGCGCATCGCACGCCAAGCTGTTGTCACCCTCATCCTGACCAAGCATAGGTGAGCAATCGAGCTGTATGATAATACTAGATAGAACTAAGTCAAGTGAGGAAATCGCACCGGCCCATGGAATCCGGATGTCTCTCCGGATCTGCGGTCCGATATCGCGTCGATAGTGTGATGGTAGGGTTATCTGCCTTGGACCAAACCAGCTGGCGGCATCTCAACTCTCCGCCGACTCATTCCCAGCCACTAACTTCGTAACCTCTCTCCTTCAAACATTTTGCGACAGCGTCGGCATACGGCGGGTCCGGAACCAGCGGCTTGAATGTTCCTCCGAGCAGACCAATGATCAGGCCAATGCCGGCACCGGCGGCTGCTCCAATTGTCACGCCGGGCAGACCTCCGACCATACCGGCCGAGGCCCCCACAGCCCCGCCGAGCGTAACACCGAGCACAGCACCCGTTGCGGCATTTCCACTTTGACGCACTCCGGAGCGCAACCCGGCGCCCTCCACCTTCATGCGGCAAATATCGATCTCCAGTTGAGCCTTCTCTTTCCCGTAAAATTGCAGTTGCTTGTTTGAACGCAACTGGGGTTCCGGCCCTACACAAGCCGTGCACCATGACAGCAGAATAAGAACGGCCACCGTTCTGCGACTGGGCGTCACCGGTTCCCTCTCTGATTATTCGCCGAGATGACTCTCTTGGGACTGACGTTGTCTCACGCACCATTTTGTACCCTATTTGCCCGCACTCCGCCCTCTTTTTCACTTTCTCGCACCGAGGGCGCAGACCACACTCCCACGCACATTGTCCGAGCACATTCCATTTCCCCACTCCTCACTACTCCGGTTGGGTACCGAGGTTGTTTCCCCTAGGCGCATCCAACGAGGGGCACCCATCTCACCCACCCACCCCGCGGATACCAGGCCTCCGCTCTCCCGGTGGCCGCGCGTTGAGTAAGCACTACACTCTATGTATCTCTCCGACTTCTAACCTCTTTCACTCTTTACTACAGACCGGATGGGTAGGTACTCCATTGCGCGCATTGGCCGAGCACATTCTGATCGTGCGCGGACAGCGAGCACAAGACCCACCCAGCCGGTCTGCCTCCTCCCCTCGCTCACAATTTCCATAAGTTATCTTTCTGTCTCTTCACATCTACAGGGTGCGCCGGTGGGTGCTCCACTGCGCGCATTGACCGACCACGGCCCACAACCACACATGTAATGAAATCCGCGTGGGCGGGCAGCGAGCAAGGAGCATCCACCGGCGCACCCTGCGTTCCCCTCACTGCCACCCCGTCACTTCATACCCCTTCTCTTGCAGGCATCGGTTGACGAAATTCGTGTAGGCCTGATTAGGGTGTGAGGGACCCGTGGCAGCAGAAAATATCCCCGACAGCAACCCCCACACTGCACCGCTTGCGGCCCCGATCATTGACCCTCGGCCGACTGCTCCGGAAATAGCGCCGCCGACCGCACCGCCCGCTGCGCCGATGCCGGCCCCGACAGCCGTCTTGGTCGCCACGCGCCCAGGCCCTCCGCCGCCTTCCTCTGCACCGGATGACTCAGCCAGCTGTCTGCAGGCATCGATATCCTGCTGGGCAACCTCTTTCCCTACTGACTGGAAATGCCCGTTGGGATAGAGGACGGGATGCGCACTGGAACAGGCAGTGAGAAGCAACAGCCCTATGACGGGAACTAACCACGCCTGCTTCACGTCTTGACCCCTCCTTCACGAACTGTTGGGCATCAACCGGGCCCGGACCGTCTCAGCCGTGACACCCTTCACACACAGCCGCTTGCGCCGTCCTTCCGCTCCCGCTTGAATGACCACGCTCGCCTGTGGAACGCCACACCGGACAGCGATGAATCGGATCAAAGCATCATTGGCCGCGCCGTCGAGAGGGCGAGCCGCCACGCGAACCTTCAAGGCATCGCCATGAATTCCGACACATTCGGTTCGAGTTGCATTGGGTTGGACATGCACCTTGAGGACCGCCCCGATCTTGCTGTCCTGCACGATCGCGCAGCGGAAATTCACGATGGCACGTCTCAGAATACAGCTTTAACCAGTTCAAGAATGCTGCGCTGCATGTCCGGATCGTCGGTGATCGGGCGGGCAATCGTTACATCGCAGGCTCGCTCTGCCGGCACTCCCTGCTTGATCAATGTGCCGGCATAGATCAAGAGTCTCGTGCTGACCCCTTCTTCGAGCCCATGATTCTTGAGGTTCCGAACTTTGCCGCCGAGCTTGACGAGACTTCCGGCAACAGCCCGACTTACCCCCGCTTCCTGTTCGACGACCGCAATTTCGACGTCGGCCGGAGGGTAATCGAACTCAATCGCCATAAACCGCTGCTTCGTGCTTTGCTTCAAATCCTTGAGGACACTCTGATAGCCCGGATTGTAGGAAATCACGAGCATGAAATCGTCTGCGGCTTCTACGATCTGACCTTTTTTTTCGATCGGCAGCACACGGCGATCGTCACTGAGCGGATGGATAATGACGGTCGTGTCCTTTCGGGCTTCCACCACTTCGTCGAGATAGACGATCGCGCCCTGTTTCACGCCGACCGTCAGAGGCCCGTCCATCCAGACCGTCTCTTGCCCCTTGAGCAAATACCGGCCCACGAGATCGGACGCCGTCAGATCTTCATGGCAGGCAACGGTGATCAGCGGCCGGCCCAACTTGTAGGCCATATGCTGGACGAACCGTGTCTTACCACAGCCGGTGGGCCCCTTGAGCATCACCGCCATCTTACTGCGCGCGGCGATCGTGAAGAGCCCGACTTCTCCGCCGGCTTCGGCGTAAAACGGCTCACGTTCGATCCGAGATCGCCCGATATCAATTTCGCGCCCTGCCTGCATTGGGTGGTCTCTTCGGTCTATCTAGTCTGTCTGGTCCATTCAGCGGGACCGATTGTCGCCTCGTCTAGTCGAGGCGCGTGCCTGTGCATTTCTAGCCCCCCTCGCTTCCGGCACGGTCAACATAAACGGAACCCGGCAGGAAGATCAAGCACAGGGCTGTGAGACGCAGCAGTTCTCTGCCTTATACCGCACTCACCCCATCCAACACTTCGCGCACTTTTTTCGTAAGCGTCACCATCGTGAATGGTTTCTGAAGAAACGCCGCTCCTCCTGTCCCTGCGCCTTTCGAAAACACCGGGTGATCAGGATAGCCCGACATATAGAGCACTTTGATGCCGGGCCGCAGGACGGCGATTTTTTCGGCTACTTCCGGACCGCTCATCTGCGGCATCACGACATCAGCGAGCAACAGATGAATCGGCCCCAGGTGCCTGGCGCCCGCCAGCAATGCTTCGATTCCATGACGCGCAACCAACACCTCGTACCCACTCGCGCGAAGCGTCTCATGAACGAGACCGCGAACAGCCGGCTCGTCTTCGACGACTAAAATAGTTTCCCGCCCATGCGTCTGGACCGTCGACCCGCCGGCATCCGGGACTTGCTGCTCCGCTTCATCGACTCTTGGAAAGAAAATCGTACACGTTGTTCCACACCCTGGCTTGCTCTCGATCCCGATCGTCCCGCCACTTTGTTTGACAATGCCATATACGGTCGACAGACCGAGACCTGTCCCCTTACCGCTCTCTTTCGTCGTAAAGAACGGCTCGAACACATGGGCCTGAACCTCCTCGCTCATACCATGGCCGGAGTCTTTCACGGCCAACATGACGTACGAACCTTCGTCCACCATCACCGATTGTGACCGAGTCCCTCTTCCAATTGTGACATTTCGAGTCTCGATCAGCAGCCGCCCGCCCGTCGGCATGGCGTCGCGCGCATTCACCGCCAGATTCATGATGACCTGTTCAAGTTGCCCGGGATCTGCCTTGATCGGCCACAATTGTGGTTCAAGATCCGCCCATAGCTCGATAATATCTTCGCCGATCAACCGCCGAAGCATGCCATCCATGTTGGTGACAATGGCATTCAAATCGACCACCTTCACGGCCGCGAATTGGCGCCGGCTGAACGAAAGAAGCTGCCCCGTCAGACCGGCTGCTCGATCGGCCGCCTTCTTGACTTCTTCCATGTCGCGTCGGGAATGGTCATCCGGGGCCAGACGGCTCAGGACCAGCTCGCTGTACCCGCGAATGACGGTCAACAGATTGTTGAAGTCATGTGCGACACCGCCCGCAAGCCGGCCTACCGCTTCCATTTTCTGCGATTGCCGCAACTGGCCTTCGGCCTGATGCAGCGCCTCCTTGGCTCGTGCGCGTTCGCCGAATTGCCCCAGCTTGAGCCCGACGTCCGCCAGCATATTCAGCAGCCTCTCATCCGGCTCCCGGACCTGCCGGCTGAAAAACTCGATCACCCCTTCGAGCTCGCCGCCGACACGAACCGGAAATCCAAACGCGCCGTGGAGCCGGCCTTTCGCCGCCATCTCCGACCGGGGGAGATCAAACTCCGTGGCAATGTCTCTGATCCACACCGGCTGGCCGCTTTCCCAAATCCGGCCCGGCAGTCCGACACCCGGCTTGAAGGATTGCGCCCGAGTTGCCGCGATGAACTCATCGGCATCGAGCGCCGCCGCACTCCAGTGGTTGAAACAGCGCAAAAGCCCCGAGGGCTTGTCTAATGTCCAGAACGCGCCTAATTCCCACTCCAAGCTTTCACCGACCGCTTGCATGACCTTGAACACGGCTTCTTCCAGCGTCGCGACGTCGTCCAGAACCCGTGTCACCGCATACTGCGAGGCCAGACTCCGTTCGGCTTTACGACGATCCGTGATGTCCCGGACAAAGGCACTGAACATATAGGACTCACCGACGCGCGCCGGTGACACAGCCAGTTCGACTGGAAACTCATGACCGTCTTTGTGCAACGCCGACACCTCGATGCGGCGATTCAGGATTGAGCCGACTCCGGTCTGAAGATACTCCCGCAAACCCAGGACATGCGCCTCCCGGTCGCGCACGGGAATAACGGTCTCCGAAAGTAACCGCCCCACGGCTTCTTCTCTGGTCCACCCGAAGATCGCCACAGCCTGAGTATTCCAGTCCGTAATAATTCCGGACATGTCGATGGTGATCACCCCATCAAGCGCGGTCTCGATGATCGCCCGATTACGTTCCTGACTTTGCAGCAACGCCGCCTCGGCTGCCCGCGCCCATGCGCTCTCCTGCAACACTCGACGGTATTCCGCGCGCCATCGCAGCATCGCCCAGAACAAAAGCGCGACCAGCGGCACCCAAATCATAGTCCCGGCAATGACAAGGAAACGACTCTCGGCATAGGCACGCAGAACGATTGCACCGCTCAGCGCGAGCGTTACCGCCGCAACAACAAGAACCGTCAGCCATCCATATCGGTGAAATCCTGACGCCGGTTGTGATTCTGCAGGAATACTCATCGCTCACAATCCATGATGATCCAACTGTCGAGCACTGCCTGAGGACGATAGGCCCGTTTGGCTTCGCGCAAATGTGGGAGGCCGGCATCATCCATGGCATTGATCGACATCGCACCGCCGCCGACTGCACTGCGGGAGGTTTCACGGAACAACCATTGGGCTAAGCCGGGCATTGACCGGTCCGCAACTTCCAGCAGCACACACCATGTCTGTGGAGTCAACCAATACCCGAACGTATAGGCCATGACCCTCTCCTGGGCGATGACCACCGTTCCGGCAAGCCCGATCTGCTCATGCTCCGCCAGCACACGACTATGCGCCACTTTCGCATCTTCAAGAAGAAACACGCCCATCGCATCGAGAGCCCCGGCTTGCTTCTGGACAGCCCACCGTTCATACAACGCCAGGCAGCCGGCTTGATGCCGCGCGCAATACGGCTCCGTGACGAGAACCTGCTCACGTTCGGCACGATTACACAGCGCCCGCTGAGCCTTGTAGCGATCGCCGGTCAACGCTGCCAATGACCCGGCCCTATAGAGATAATCCCCGTCCTTCCGCCTGCATGAGAAGCCACGCCGTTCCAAAACCCGCCGCTGCGGCTCCATGACGTTTTCGATCCGACTCACCGGCGACGGTCCGTTCCAGCGCCGCATCCATGCAAAAGCTTCACGCACAGTCTCATCGATCGGCCTCGGCCCTAAGGGAGGCAGCGGCATGAACCATCCGTCCAGAGACCGGGCAAACAAAAAGAAGGTCTCACCGGATTCCATCCACCAATGGGGAAGCAATTGCGTCCAGATGGCATGATAGGGAAACGCATAGGCCGCCAACGCATCGGGGCCGAGGACCTCCGCCCGTTCCAATGCCCGGGTGAAGCGCGGCGCGTCCTCCGCAGTCAGCGCATGGAGGCGCGGATCAATACGCACGCGTGACAAGCGGGCCGTCAGATGCGGAAGAGGCTTCACGATGACGACATCATCCTGAAAGCGTCCGATCAGACGAGGATTGGCAACGATCATCTCAGTCATCGTCCCCGTCATCAGCTGATCGGCGACCCGGTCCGCATGCGAGATAATCTCTGCAGGAACGGCTTCATGCATAAAGGGACACTTGGTATCCCAACCGAGCACCACTTCCTCATGAGCCGCATTCCACATGAGGGCCAGCGGATAGAGCCGGCAATCCAGTGGGCGAACCTCATAGATGCCACATCGACCGGATACGGCATCGAACGCCGGGCAGAGATACCCCTCTCCCAGAGGGTTCTCGACCAAATCGATCTGTGAGCCGGACCGATCAGGGAAAGACCCGACAGGCAAGCCATGCGCCACCGCCGCCTGAATTTCCTGCTCAGTAAAATAGGGGCGCAGAAAGCTGTCGGCTTCCGGGAACCGGCAACAGACGTCACACTGAAAACAGACGGAGCTGGGCACTACTTGAGGCAGTGGCTTCGGAACGATCTCAGACTGTTCGGACTCCATCGAAAGAAAACCCATTGAGATTGCCATCATACGATGCATGTCCAAGCATGGCAAGCAGAGCAACGATCGCCTCACTGGAGTCTTTACCCTACCCTCGACTTAATCCCGGGCCAGCCCCCGCCCCTTGTCGAACCCACCACCCCGTGTTAGCATTCACCTGCTCGAGCCACTCCGGGAGCCGCTGTCCTGCTGGCTGCAGAATCGTGTAAAGGACTCTCTCATTGGCACACCCTGAACCTTGTTGCCCCTCACTTCAGGCTGAGACCGCACTCAGCCGCTGCGCAGCCATCCGCACACAATTGCAAGCCGCACATTTATTTGCAGACCCATCGGTCCCCTCTCCCGCCAAACCCTCGCTGGATGGCAGCGGTTCCGCCGTCCAGACCGGTACATCCTGGCGCATCAGCCCAGACCCGCTGCTGCTGTCCCGGGACCAGCTGACATTCTTCACCGCGCTTGGGCCTCGACTGCTGTCGTTCTACCGTGCGCTGAACCGCCTCTACAATGAGAGCGTGAAGGGTGTTCAGCCTCCATGGGTCGCGCAGTACCTGGATCGCGGCAAGCCGGACGCACTGGTGACCTACAGCCGCATGAAGCGGTTCAGAGACTCGCTGCCGGCCGTCATCCGGCCTGATGTGATTCCCACACAGGACGGTATGGTCATCACCGAACTTGATTCGGTGCCCGGCGGCATCGGGCTGACGGCATGCATGTCCGAAATCTACGCGGGCACACCTGTTGACTCCGCACCCCTTCCCCTTCAACGACATGAGCTCGTTGGAGGCCGGGACGGCATGGTGCGCGGCTTCGCTTCGATGTTGCAGTCCGCCCAAGCTCAACACGCGGGATGCGTGGCCATCCTGGTGTCCGAAGAAGCCAAAGACTACCGGCCCGAAATGACCTGGCTGGCGGCGCGGCTCCGTGAACAAGGGATACCCGCCTGGTGCGTCGAGCCGCGCGACATCCGATTTACGGAAGAGGGCCTTTCCCTCAAAGCAGACAACGGCGAGCAAGCCGTCGCTTTGATCTACCGTTTTTTCGAGCTTTTCGACCTGCCGAATATTCCCAAATCTGAACTCGTCCAGTATGCCGCAAAAAAGACTTTGGTGGCCGTGACGCCCCCCTACAAACCGGCGCTGGAGGAAAAGTCTGCCTTTGCTCTGCTGCACCATCCCATTCTACGACCCTACTGGAAGAAGGAACTTGGCGAGGACTGCTTTCTTCACCTCACCACAATCATGCCGAGAACGTGGATACTCGACCCGGCAACTCTTCCACCCGCGGCCACGATACCAGGCCTGAGCCTGGGAGAACGCGCCGTCGCGAACTGGGCCGATCTGGAAACAGCCACCCAAAAAGAACGGCACTTCGTCATCAAACCGTCGGGATTCTCTGAATTGGCGTGGGGCAGTCGAGGCGTCTCAATCGGACATGACCTGCCGCAGTCGGAGTGGACCGGTGCGCTCCACAAAGCGCTTGCATCTTTCCGGACCACACCGTACATCTTGCAGGAGTTTCACAAAGGCCGGCTGTTTGACATGGAGTACATGGACGAACACCAGCAATCGATGGTCCACATGGCTGGACGGGCGCGCCTCTCACCCTACTATTTTGTCACTGGCGAAAAGGTGGAACTGGCTGGTATCCTGGCCACAGTCTGCCCGGCCGACAAGAAAGTCATCCATGGCATGCAAGACGCCATCATGGCCCCTTGTGCCGTTATCACAGACAATGCTCAGTGATGGACGTTAAATGTTCCATACCGATGCCAAGCAGTAGCGGTCCGATATCTCATTCAACCTTGAATCTTGAACCTTGAACCTTGCTATGTCTATCACGCTCTACCATGTCGACTGGTGCCCCGACTGCGAAGTCGTCCGTCAAAAACTGGCAGACCTAGAACTGCCCTATGAGGACATCGTCGTCCCCGATAGCAGGTCGATGCGCAAGCAAGTCCACCAGGTATCCGGCCAATACTATGTGCCCGTCCTCAAGGACGGCGATCTTGTTCTGACGGAGACCGCCGACATTTTGGCCTATCTGGACGAGCGGCATAGAACCGGCGGCGCAGGAGCCGCAGAGTCGTTTCCATCGCAAGCCCGCGCGATACCCGATCAGCCGGGCGACGATGACGATCATCCTTCCTGCCGGATCAACTGAGAGCGCTCAATGGAAGACTGGAAACAAGTTCTCGCGGAAAGTATTGTAAAACCGAAAGATCTGGCCGAACGATTCGGGCTCGACGTCGAAGAACTCGAAGCCATCGTCGGGCCCTATCCCATGCGGATCACCCCGACCGTCCTGGGCACGATCAAAGCCAAGGGCGATGCGATCTGGAAACAGGTCATCCCTGAAATGGCCGAATTGGACGACCTCGACGCGGAAGACGATCCCCTCGAAGAAGATCTCATGAGCCCGGTGCCGCATCTGGTTCACCGCTACCCGGATCGCGTGCTGCTCATGGTCACCAACCAATGTCCGATCTATTGCCGCTTCTGCACAAGAAAACGGCTGGTCGGGAAACCCGGCTTCCTCAAGAAAGGCGAGCTGGATCGGGCCATCGCCTACCTCAGAGAACACACAGAAGTGCGGGATGTCATCTTGTCGGGCGGCGACCCCCTGCTTCTCCCCGACTATCTGATCGAACGGATATTCAAAGCGCTTCGGACGATTCCACACTTGGAGTTGATCCGCATTGGATCGAGGGTCCCCGGCACGCTGCCCCAGCGAATTACCCCGAAGCTCTGCGAGATCGTCAAACGCTATCATCCGATCTACATGAACCTGCATTTCAACCATCCCGACGAGCTCACACCGGAAGTGAAAGCCGCCTGCGGCATGTTGGCCGACGCCGGCGTGCCGTTAGGAGCGCAAACCGTTCTGCTCAAAGGTGTGAACGACGATCCCGACATCATGAAGCGGCTCATGCATCAGCTGTTGCTCGCGCGGGTGAAACCCTACTACATCTATCAAGCGGACTTGACCAAGGGCACGAATCATTTCCGTACCACGGTTGAAACGGGACTGAATATCATCAAGTCGCTTCAAGGCCACACCAGCGGCATGGCGGTCCCGCACTTCGTGATCGATGCGCCGGGCGGCGGCGGCAAGATCCCCCTGCTGCCGGACGACTATCTCGTGCATATGGACGAAGACGGGGCCGTCTTGCGGAATTACGAGAATAAGACCTTTCATTACCCACAGCCACAGACCGGCAACGGGCGAGAACTTCCGATGGTCGGCGCGCGATCATCGCGTGAAAGCCCGTCCGAAACCTTTGCACCCAGCGGCGACAGCTATCCGGACCGGGACGGCTACGCAACCTGGGGCAACAGCTGCGGCGGAGATGCGGACGATCTGTGAGCACTACGACGCGGCAGGCAGGAATTCTCCCCTACCAACAGATCAAAGAGCTCATTGCACTTGGTGTAGTTGCGGCTGATTCTCCTATTGAAGATCGGCAAATCCAACCAGCCAGTTTGGATCTACGCCTTGGAGTGAAAGCCTTCCGCCTTTTAAGCAGTTTCCTCCCGGAACGCTCTGAGATAGGGCATAGACTTGGCGTAATGGATGCCTTTCAGGAAGATCTAGTAATGTACGAAATAGATCTCCGAGGGGGTGCAATCCTGGAAAAAGGGCATGTCTACCTGGTTCCACTCTTGGAGAGACTAACGCTCACTAAGGATCTCCGTGCCAGAGCGAATCCAAAAAGCACAACGGGGCGCTTAGATATTTTCACCAGAGTGATCACTGACCTTTGCGCTAGCTTTGATGACATCGAGGCAGGGTACAAAGGCCCGCTCTATCTGGAAATTGTCCCACGGTCTTTCGCGATAAAGTTAAAAACAGGGATGTCTCTTAACCAGGTGAGGTTTATAGCTGGGTCAGCAGCTGTTGCTGACGGGCAACTCAGAAAACTTCACACTGCTGACCCTCTATTATTCCATAACAGATCTACTGAAGAGCCAGTTCCCTCTCGAGATATAAGAATTGACAGGGGCTTATTTCTCAAAATTGATTTGCAGGGCCAGGGTTCTGACCAGGACATAGTTGGATATAGGGCAAAAAAGAATAGCCACATTATTGACCTCTCCAAAATCGGCCACCATCCAGCATTAGAATTCTGGGAACCTATCCGCAGGAGAAAAGATGATAGTCTTCTGCTTGAGCCGGAAGAGTTTTATATTCTTGCGTCGAAGGAACGAATACGTGTTCCTCCTGGCTATGCAGCTGAAATGGTTGCTTATGAGGCAGCATGTGGAGAAGTACGAACACATTATGCGGGCTTCTTTGATCCCGGATTTGGTTACGGCTCAAGAGGAGAGGTAAAGGGAACCCAGGTTGTGCTGGAAGTCCGTCCACACGACGTACCCTTCCTTATCCACGATGGACAAACATTTTTTAAGGTCCAATACGACAAGATGACGGAGATACCGAGCCAGCTCTACGGAGTGGGCCTGGGCTCATCCTATCAGCAGCAAGCCCTCACCCTTAGCAAGCATTTCAAGGCATAGCACATGGCCCCTTCCGACCTTCCACCCACGCAGGATCAAACGCCGAAGCTTCCGGATCCACCGGCCCGATCGACGCGTGAGGAAAGCGACAGCGATCACCCGACGCAGGTCATCGGACTCATGGTCGGGACGGCGCTGATGTTCATCGGCTTTCTTAACGTATTCCTTTCTATCAGCGGAGGGTTCGAAATCAATGTCGTGCCGTTTCTGATCTATTTCGGCGGCCTGACCGTATGGGCCAATGCCGCCGTCGAAACCCCGGCCATCCGCTACGGGATTATGACCGTGGCCATCTCTCTGGCATTAGCACTCTTTCAGTACGGTGAAGTATTGTTCTGGCACAAGCAGGTGGTCTTTTGGGCCACCATCATCGTCGTCATGTACTTCATGTTCAACGAACCGAAGAAACCTACCGCGTGATGTCGCGATGACGATTTCCGTCATCATCCCCACACTAAACGAAGAAACAGTCCTGGCGCAGACGCTGGCGCACACGGAAGCATTGGGATTTGACGACATCATCGTCGTAGATGGAGGCAGCACGGATCGGACGGTCCAGCTTGCCGAAGCATACTGCATGCAGACCCCCACGGTTCGCATCATCACAGCTCCCCAAGGACGCGCGCGCCAAATGAATGAGGGCGCAAGGGCAGGCAAGGGCCAAACGCTGCTCTTCTTACATGCCGATACACAGCTTCCGGGCGATGCCGGGAAAATCATTGAATCGGCCTTAGCAGACCCCAAAGTGAAGGGGGGCCGATTCGACGTCTGTTTCGACCATCCGTCCATGTGGGGGATCACGATCGGCCTATTCATGAACTGGCGCTCACGTCTGAGCAGAATCGCCACCGGTGACCAGGCCATCTTCGTCCGCCGTCAGGTGTTTGAACAGCTCGGCGGCTTCTCTGATATCCCATTGATGGAGGACATCGACTTCAGCAAGCGCCTGAAACGGGCCGGTCGAATCGCAGCGTTGCGCGAGACCGTCACCACGTCATTTCGACGATGGGAGCAGCAAGGGCCGCTACGGACGATCCTCTTGATGTGGACCCTCCGATTCCTGTACTGGATCGGCATCAGTCCTCATCGCCTCAACAACTTCTACGAGACCATCCGATGAAACCTCTGACGTCTCACCACGCTGCATTAGTGGTATTCGCTAAGGCGCCGATCCCGGGCCAGGTGAAAACGCGCCTCTGCCCTCCACTGACTCCGGATGAAGCAGCCACGCTCCATGGGAGCTTTGTCCTCGATACATTGGAGCGGACGAAGACGGCAGCAACACTGTTCAAATTGCCCTTGAACCGTTACCTCGCCTGTGCGCCCTCCTCGACGCATGTGTTCTTCAAAATCATGGAAGAGCGGCAAAGTGTGACATTACTCGATCAAACCGGCGACGACTTGGGAACGCGCATGGCACAAGTCTTCGAGAATCTGTTCTTGCGAGGCTACAAACATGTGTTGATCGTCGGGACCGATGTGCCGTCGCTGCCGCTCGAACAGTACACACAGGCGTTGACCTTGTTGAACTCGCACGACCTCGTCTTGGGTCCCGCGCTCGACGGCGGCTATTATCTGATCGCGCTCAACCGGTCGGTCCCAGACCTCTTTACCGGCGTCCCCTGGTCCACCGATCAGGTGCTGAAACTGACGCAGGAAAAGGCGTCTACGCTTGGACTCAAGAGTGCCTTGCTCGCGCCGTGGCGCGACGTCGACACCATCGACGATCTCCAGGCGCTCGTCGAAGCCAGCACACTCGATGCCAAGAAGCCGAAGCGCGACCAGTCGTTTTCGAGCCGCACAGCAGGGGCGCTCCAGCTTCTCGCCAAACGTCTGCGTTCAAGAGCATAATAGATCATCACTTCCGGACCAGAGGACCGACGATGACAGATCACGTTGCGCTCATCACCGGCGGAGCCAAAGGCATTGGACGTGGCATTGCCCTCGACCTTGCTGCTCACCAGTGGAAAATTGCGATCTGCTATAGGACCAGCGAGGCTGAGGCGCAACAGACCGCCCGTGCCATCACTGAGCGAGGAGGCCGGGCTCTCGCGATTCGTTGCGACGTGTCGGACCCGATAGCAGCCAAGGCCCTGGTGACTCAGGTTGAACAACAATGGGGACGGATCGATGCACTCATCAACGGCGCCGGCCCCTACCACCGCATCAATCTATTCGAAGAATCCGTTGCCGGCTGGAACGAGATGTTCGACGGCAATCTCCACCCCATTTTTTATCTCGCTCAAGCAGTGTCTCCCGGGATGAAGGCTCGCAAGTCCGGCCGTATCATCAGTTTCAGCATGGCCAACGCGGACCAGATGATCTCCCAACCGGATGTCACCGCTCATTACATCGCTAAAGCCGGCGTCTTGATTCTGACCCGCACGCTGGCGAAGCTGCTGGCCCCTTACGGCATCACCGTCAATGCAATTTCTCCGGGCTTCATCGATTCCGGGAGCGCGCCGCCGGAAGAACTGGCCGGCATGACCAAACGCATACCTGCCGGATACATCGGCACCGTCGATGATACAGTCGCAGCCGTCCGCTATCTGCTCAGCGACGAGGCGCGGTACGTGAACGGCGCAAATATCCAAATTTCTGGCGGGTGGGGGATATGAGGGAGTGGAGCGACACCTCTGTCGCTTCCTTGCTCACTGAGCGCGCACTCGGAATAATCGTATTCGTCGTATGGGCTGTGCTCGCTCAATGTGCGCAGTGGAACCGACAGAGATGTCGCTCCTAACAGGTTGCGGAAAAACTCGTTTTGACCCCTGTGGCTATCATAGGCATCGAAGATCGAAGTGAGACTAATGTGTTACCCAGGATGCTCAAAATGGCCGT
>MSXM01000025.1:22404-29140 GCA_002083565.1 Nitrospira sp. ST-bin4
CGGACTTTTTCAGCATCCTGCTCTAAGAGCAAGAGAGGTGGAGCTCGGCCAATATGCGCGGGAGGACTAACCTGGATGCCGGTCTTTGATCACCGTGGATCGAGGAAGGAGGGGTCTCGATGAAAACCGAAGAAGAACGGGAAGCCCACAGACGTTTCGTTCAAGCGCTTCAGCACGAACATCTGATTTGCGCGAAACCCGGTTGCGGCGGAGCCATGGAGATTGCCGACCAGACCCCGCATGCCGCGCGTATCAAGACCTATGAAGCGACCTGTGAACGCTGTCATGCGGCTGAGAAGATTGCAGGGCGCGAGCAAGCCTCACCGCCTTGGGATCTTGCCTCCATCACCATGATGGCGGAAGTCCATCTCCTCCATGAACAACCCGCCTGCCCCTATGACGAGACGCCCATTACCTTTATCTCGCTGCCGAATCCACGCCGCAAGGCCCGCTACCGCCTCTTGTGTTACTACTGCGGCCGCCACGCCGAGATGAACTGGCCGCCGCCGGAAGCGAAACGGTAAGCTGATCCTCTGCTACGCCGTGAGGGCTTTCTTGATGAACTCGCCGAGACGGCGGAAGTAGACCCCGCCTCCTACCTGGTACGTGTCGTTGTGATCGGCACCCGGGATCGCATACCAATCCTTCGGCGGGTTGGCCGCGTCGAAGACCTGGCGCCCCAATTCGATGGGAATGATATCGTCTTTGTCTCCGTGAATGACCAGCTTCGGCAACGACAACTGCGGCAGGCGGTCGATCAACCGGAATTCCGCTCCAAGCAGCATGTGTGCCGGCAGTCCGGCATAGTGAAACTTGGCGACGGCTTCGATGGAGGGAAATGAGGATTCAAGAATCAATGCGGCAGCCGGACGTTGCGTGGCAAGTTCTCCCGCTACTGCGGCACCGAGCGACCGGCCGAACAGCACGATCCGCTCCGGACGAATCTTCCTGATACGCGTGAGATACTCATAGGCCCCGATCGCGTCGTGGTAGAGCCCCTCCTCGCTTGGGCGAACGGCCTGGCTTTTCCCATACCCGCGATAGTCGAACAGAAACACCGACAACCCGAGCTGATAGAGCAACTGCATATTATCGAGACGGTTGATGATATTGCCCGCATTGCCATGACACCAGAGCATCACCGGGCGATCTGCTCGTGTCTCGACATACCAGCCGAACAGCCGCGCGCCATCCATAGCCTGAAACGATACATCTTCAAGTGGCAACCCGCTGAGCTTTGCCCAATCGCGATCCTGCCAGGGTTCCGGGTGATAGACGAAGAATTGATCGAGGAGGTTCATGATCTTCCTGAGTAACCGATCTTGGGAGTTCGGGAAGGAACGGGATGAGTATGACAGGAGCAGGGGACGCGCGCGAGGGCTAGTGGTTCAGTTTTTGATCGATCTTGTTTCCGGCTTTTTTAAAACCTTCCGCGGTCTTGTCAGCAGCCTTTTTCAACTTCTGCTCGACCTTCTCTCCGATGTGTTTCTCCTCGACCTTCTTGACCACCTTTCCAACCCCCTGTTCGATCTTGTGGCCCACCTTCTTGGCGGTGCTTCCGATTCGCTCAAACACGCCGGGGCCCTTTGCCGATTCATCCTGGGCCGACACCGGAGAACCGGACAAGATCCAGAGCGGCACACACAGCCCGACAACCAATCGCAAGACGCATCGGAATCGCATGACTTTCCCTCCGACCTCATGGAAAGCATACCACGAACGGATTGAGCTGTTCAGAGGGCCGCAGACCGGCCAAACTCTCGTTTAACTTCCAGTAGCTGTGAAAATAATTGGGCCCGACATGTGAGCGCAAATCATGTGTCGGGGCCCAATCTCGGTATACCGTCGCGCTCGGTCGGACAGATTGTATCCCGAGCACCCGTTACTTATCTGCGACAGCGGTACCCTGTACTTTGAAGATAAACCCGTCCAGCACGAAAGCCCAGAACCACCGCTCTGAAATCGTTACGTCGGTAAGCCTCGTTCCCCCGGCCTTTCGGGCAGCCTCAGCCATGGCATTTTCGAAGCGTGTATTCTGGTTGATCGGAATGAAACCAAACAACATGATTCCGGTGCTGGTCGCCTCAGTTGGCCCGAGGGATTTTTCGTTGGGCCCGATCGGCGCCGACGGAAAACGTAAATTCGTCGACTGACAAGCAACCGTTGTAAACAAGAGCAGACTGCCAAGAAGTACGCCAAGAATTTTCATGTGTCCCTCCAAACCTGAGCAGAGATTATTTATTCCCAACAGCTGTTCCCTGGACCTTAAAGACATACCCGTTGAGGACATACCCCCACCACCATCGCTCTGAAATCGTCACATCCGTCAATCTCGCGCCACCTGATTTTTGCACCGCATTTTGATAGGCTTTTTCGAACCGCTCGTTCTGATTGATCGGTATAAAGCCGAACAGCAACATCCCCACACTGTTACCCTCCGTCTGGCCCAACGATTTTTCATTCGCTCCGATCGGCGCAGTCGGAATTCTTACCTGTGTCGAATGGCACGCCGCTGTCGAAAAAAGCAGGACAGCGCCCAACAGTACGCCCATGATTTTCATACTGACCTCCTTAGCTGGGGAGAAAAGAATAGCGAACAATTGACGCCTCCTTAAATAGATGCGGAGACTAACATTCACCTAGCCATCGGTCAATGGCGCGCTACGTTTCCCGCAGGAGTAGAGCGTCCGCGCGCGGCTCATCGCGGCGCCGCGGTGACCGTCTGTTTGGCGATGTGACTCACGGGAATATGGTCGCGATAGACTTGTAGCAAGGTGAGATCTTCGTCTTTTTGTTCCTCCACCGGAACCATAGCTAGATCGACCTCGCCCGACTGCTGCGGGTGCGCTTGCACCCGTCGAAGGATCTTGAAGAATCTCCGCACCAGATTCAGCCACCGGACACTGAGCGATGCGATCTCCCATGCTCTGCGGGGATAGTGAATCAGCGGGTTTTCAAGCGGCATGCCGGGCCTGCGCATCGTCCGGACCTTGAGCCGGAACATGCCGGCCTCCAGCGGGTGAATCCCTTCCAGGGCGATGCTGCCCCCCAAGCACAGCAACAGGAACATCACCTTGTAAATGTCCTGGTCTTTCGCCGCAGCCCGATACAGCACGCGTTCGATATGCTCCTCCGTATAGTATTGCTTCCAGGCATTACGGTAGGTCCGCTGCCATTCCTCTTTGGACATGAGGGGATGGCCCATCGTGACATGCTCTAAGTCATACTTATTCATGTCCGGCTCGATCCACGCGCCCCGTTCACAATGTTTCCGATGGTCTTCCGAGCCAGGCAACGGCGTGAGGCAGAAGAATTCGAGGCCGTCCAGAGGAAGCTCGTTCTTGATGATCTCGATATCGCGCGCGATGGATTCCGGCGTGTCGGTGGGAAAGCCCAAAATATACCCGGCCACCGTCGTGCAGCCATGGTCTTTCCACGCCTGCAGCATTTTCCGGTATTGCCAGATCTTGTTTTGCAGCTTCTTCGCCCCGGCAAGCGAATCGGGGTTGAGGTTTTCAAGCCCGATAAAAATGTTATTGCAGCCGGCTCTGGCGCACTTTTCGATGAACCGCGGAATTTTATAGGCGCCGACATCGACCTGGGCGGTAAACGAGATCGCCAGACCCTCCTCCTCCCGCATCTGAATGCACCGGTCGAGGATCGCCTCCCAGTTGCTGTTCCGCGCAAAATCGTCGTCCGTGATAAAGAATCGCCCGACCCCCTGCTGTAGATTGGCCCGGATGATGTGCTCGATATCATCCGCCGAACGGTAGCGAGACTTGCGCCCCTGCACATTGATGATCGTGCAGAAACTGCATTGGAACGGGCATCCTCGTCCCGCGTCGAAGCTGGAGAGACGGCGAAATGTATTTTGTACGATCTGAACGGGCAAAAAAGGCGACGGTGAGGACTCGAGACTCCGGCCCTCGTTCAGGAAATTGTACAGAGGCTTGAGCTTCCCTCCGCAGGCATCGCGCAAGACCTCATCCAAATGGCCTTCCGCTTCCCCGGCAAACAGGCTGATGCCCTTCTCTCCGGCGGCTTGAAGATCGCGTGGCAACGTAGGGAGCATGGCGACAGAGCCGCTGACATGGAACCCGCCGATGGCGACCGGAATATTCGCCTTGAGAAAGTGGTCAGCCAGATCGACCGCGCGCGGGAACTGATTGGTTTGCACGCCGACGAAGCCCACCAGGCCGGACGCATAGCCCTTCATCTTTCGGATGATGGAGCGGATGGGGATGACGGTGTTCGTTTCGTCGTAGAGGTCGATATCAATGGCGACGTCCTCGCCCAACACCTTGCGCGCCTCACAATCAAGCGCGAGACCGTTCAAAACGGCGAGTGTGTTCGAGGGAATGGCCGAACGGATCCACTGAATCACGTAGCCATCGTCGTCGTAATGGGACGGCTTGATGAGAACCAGGAGAAAGTTCTTGGGTGATCCCATTGCCTGCTGTCCTTGCGCCGTCTAACTGGTTTTTCTGCAATCGATATGCACGATGAAAGCTAGGACGATTGCGTAGCGATGTCAAGAGAATCAGGCTGCACTGGCCACATAGAGACCGCGGCCCGCGCGCTGGCCATCACGCCATCTCTCAGGTATACTCCGGCGCTGCATTACCGCTGTTCAAACACCATTTATTGTCATGCAGACTTCAGCCTCAGGCATAGCGAACCCTCTGACAACATGCGACGTCCTCGTGGTCGGAGGCGGTCCGGCCGGCTCGGCCATTTCGGCGCTGCTGGCAGAAAAGGGATGGGACGTGCATGTGCTGGAGAAAGACCGCCACCCGCGCTTCCACATCGGCGAATCGCTGCTCCCTCATTCACTGCCGATATTGCAACGATTGGGCGTGCTCCCGGAAGTCGAAAAGATCGGCATCGCCAAGTATGGCGCGGAAATCGTCTCGCCCTATCACGGGCGATCCCGCACCCTGTATTTTTCGAAGGCGCTGGATGGCTCACAACCGTTTTCCTATGAAGTCAAACGGGCCGAATTCGACAAGATCCTGATTGATAACGCGGTCAGCAAGGGAGTCCACGTACATGAGGGCGTCCGGGCGAAACGCGTTGAGTTCCGGCACGACTCTACCCATCTGGTTCAGGCTGAAGACCGGATGGGAAACGCGGTCGGATACGAAGCCAAGTTCGTAGTCGATGCCAGCGGGCGCGACACATTTCTTTCCGGACAATTCGGCGGCAAGTATCGGAATCCCAGCCACAACAGCGCGGCTGTGTTTGGACATTTCCAAGGCGTGCGACGGCTGCCTGGAAAGGATGAGGGCAATATCAGCATCGTCTGGTTCGATCACGGCTGGTGGTGGATCATTCCGTTCAAGGACGGCACGACCAGCGTGGGGGCGGTCTGCTGGCCCTCGTATATCAGCACTCGAAAGGTTCCGCTGGAGCAATTTCTCTGGGATACGATCGCGCTCTGCGCTCCCGTGGCGGAACGTATGGCCAAGGCCACACTCATCGGCCAAGCCTACGCCGCCGCCAACTATTCCTATCGCCGATCGACCATGCGCGGCGACGGATACTTGATGGTGGGCGATGCCTTCGCCTTTATCGACCCGGTGTTCTCCAGCGGCGTGCATCTGGCGCTCAATGGTGCCACACTGGGCGCCTACGTCGTCGATGCCTATTTGCGGAAGTCACCGGAATACCAACGACATCTCCAGGAGTTTGAACGGAGCGTCCGCTTGGGCGTGAAAACCTATTCCTGGTTTATCTATCACTTCACCCAGCCGGCCTTCCGCAACCTGTTCATGTCCGAAAGATCCAAATTCAAAATGGAGGAAGCTGTCCTCTCCATTCTGGCCGGCGATGCCTTCGGGAAATCGCCGACGAGACTCCCGATTTTCTTGTTCAAAATCGCCTATTATCTCGTCTATCTGTTCAACTTCAGAGAGAATTGGACGGCATTCCAGCGCCGCATCCGCGGCGTGCCGGAAACCGTGACGACGCTCAAAGATTATGCCATCCACGATCGCCGGTAACGACAACGAGGCAGTGCGACTGTGAAATCGACAACTATTCCACCATTCACCATCACGGCCCGGCGAGTGTCAGAAACAACCGCCCGACCGGACGTGTCGTATGTCGAGTGCGCGCAGCTCCCATTCACGCTGACTGAATCCAGCACGCACCCCATGGCCATCGTCACATTCGGATCGGCACTGCCCGGCGAGTTTCCCTGTCCGGTCATTGCGCTCAATCTCCCTCAGATCGACGGCCCCCCTATGGCCGAAGTCTGGATTGGCGACAAGCCCGTACAACTCCTCACAGACCCTGACTGTTCAATCGCCATGAACGGCACCTTTCTTATCGGTTCAATGAGTCTCAAGAAGGACGCGGACCGGTCCATGGACGCCGCAGCCTACGAGGCCTACAAAGCCATGCTCCATCGGCTCCATGGTCTGGGATACCCCTATTTGTGGCGGATCTGGAATTATTTTCCCCACATCAACGACGATCAGGACGGCCTCGAACGGTATCAACAGTTCTGCCTAGGACGCCATCACGCCTTGACCGAGGTGCTGCCCGATTTTCCCTCTTCCCTGCCGGCTGCAACAGCCGTTGGAACGAGATCCGGCCCGCTGCAGATCATGTTCCTTGCCGGCACGCAGCCGGCCACACATCTCGGCAATCCGCGCCAGCTGAACGCCTACGAATACCCCCGGCACTATGGACCGCGCAGCCCTTCGTTCGCCCGAGCCACGCTCACTCGGTC
>MSXM01000025.1:29208-33426 GCA_002083565.1 Nitrospira sp. ST-bin4
CGCGCGCAAACGGAAGAAACGATTCGGAACATCCAGGCCGTCTTCGAGCAAGCACAGCATGCCGCAGGCTTCGACCTCATCGGCACACAGCGCCAGGCGCTCTACAAAGTCTATGTGCGCGACTCCGCCTCACTCTCTGAAATTCAGGAAGCGATCATGCATTCGCCCCTTGCTCACGAACATGTCCTATTCCTCCAGAGCGATCTCTGCAGAAAAGAATTATTGGTTGAAATCGAGGGGCTGATCATCTCTGGTTGATCATGCTCACACAACCCCTCTGTGTGTAGACACAACGCGAAGGAGCCGCCGGTAATGATCCCCGCTAGAGTACAGGGCCCGAAACCCCACCCGCTCAACGGAACGGGGAAGGACCAAGCCTCTACGGCACGGTTTTATTTCACAGTCGACTGCGACTGGGTCCCCGGCTCGCAGGCAGGACTCGAACGCCTCTTGGACCTGTGCGACCGGTACCGGATCAAGGGAACGATCTTTTTCGCCGGACGATTCGCGGAAAGCTATCCTGATTTGGTCCGTGACTGTCACCGCCGCGGACACCAGTTGGGGACGCACGGGTGGGCCCATGGAGGGCTGGAGCACGACGAAGACTTTCGCGTGGCCGGCTACGAGCAACAACGGGAATGGATCAGCCGGGCAACCGATGCCGTCGAACAGGCCTCGGGGATACGGCCCGTGATTTTCAGGGCCCCGAATCTCCGTATCGGAGAAGCGACTTTGCGGGCCCTCGAAGATGAAGGCTATCGCTACGACTCATCGGTTCCAGCCAGACGTTTCGACATGGGATTCGGGCGCGTGCACTATACGGAATATTTCTGGGCTCCACTGGAACCCTACAACCCATCCTGGCAAGGGCTGCATCGGCCGGGCAGGAGCAACATTCTTGAGATCCCCCCCTCAGCCTGCCTCTTTCCCATCAATCTCGCCACGCTGCGGGTACTGGGTTTACCGGCCTTACAGCGCATGATCGATTGGATCGGTCGTCGTTCACAGCATCTCGTGTTCTACTGCCACCCATCTGAATTTATTTTAGCCAAAGATCAGACCTTCCCTCGAACGATGTCCAGGTGGAATCGATGGGGCATGAGTCCGGCGAACCTCTCCCTCGTGGAGTCTCTAATCGACTCAGTTGTTGATTTGGGCTATGCTCCGGTTCCGATGTGGGAGAGTTCTCCCCGATACATTCCTATACGACAACCGGTCATACCGGAGATGGCCGACTATCACTCCGATCGGGCTTAAGAACAAGGAGGTTTGTTTATGAACAGCTTACGCCCCATTGCGTTGATCCTCTGCATCCTCTTCGTCGCCGTGATGGGCTGCCGAGGCGGCGCACAGATCTATCAGGTCAAGGACGCGCCGGTTCAAACTGCGACAGGCAAACAGCCAAGCTTAGAAGACGTCCAGAAGGCCATCATCACCGCAGGCGTAGGGCTAAACTGGCAAATGGCAGTAGCCAAACCCGGTGAAATCATCGGGACCTTGAACGTCCGGAGCCACCAGGCTGTCGTCTCGATTCCGTACACAACTAAAAATTACAGTATCGTTTACAAAGATAGCACCAACCTGAAATACAATGCCGAGAAACAGACCATTCATGAAAACTACACCGGCTGGATCCAACGGTTGGATGGGGCCATTCGCGCACGGTTAACCGCAGCAGGGATGTAGTTTTAGCTCTCTTCCCTGCCGCGCGATTCGGCAGGGAAGAGAGTGTAGGCCGTCCCCCTGCTCATCCAGCCATCCATCGATTATTTGTGTATATGCTCCGGCACTTCTTGGCGGTGATAGTGGGGGGCAGCTCGCGTAGATTCCATCCGCTTGAAGCACATCCGATATAACCCTTTGATATATAGTCCCTGACTGATAAGCTTCCACGCCACCATCCTCACGATCCCGGCGATATCCGCCAGCGGACGGAAATGACTCGGACTTGGCCCCGATCGCGATGTGACTGTGACGACGACGTGTTTGAGTTCAAACCCTTGCCTGGCTGCTTCGATCAGGATCTCGCTCTCATAGACGAAACTCGCATGCCGGCCATGGGGAACCGTCACCGTTCGCAACAGCCTCATCGGATAGAGCCTGAATCCGGATTGGCTATCCTCAATCGGCATTCCGGCCGCCCATCCTATCCAGAAATCGGCGATCCGGTTGGCGGTATAACGCCAGAACGACGTCTGTCGCTGGTCTCGGCGCCGGACACCGATGATGAATGCTGCGGGATACTGGATTGCTTGCTCCAGAAACGAAGGAATCTCTTCCGGCGCATGCTGACCATCCGCATCCAGTGTCATGACGCCGGCTGCGCCATGAGTTAAGGCGTGATCGAATCCGCGCATGAGACTACCGGCCTTGCCGCGGTTCTCGTCGTTGCGTAAGACCGTCACATCCAGGCCGGCCAACGCCTGCACCGTCCCATCAACGGACCCGTCGTCCACGACAATCACGTTGGGACAGTAGCGGCGCGCGCGCGCAGCCACCTCGCGGACAGTCGCAGCCTCGTTATAGGACGGGATGACGACCCAATATGCCTCACTTTTCACATGTCACCTTTCACGTCCCCTCACCCCTCACCCCTTACGCCTTACGATCGGCCCGTCATTCGGTTTGGACACGTCAATCGGTTCGGATGCGTCATTCACTCTGAGCTACTCGCCACTTGCCATTCCCGTCCCCTATGCCATGCCCCCATTCACCCCGATCACCTGTCCGGTAATATATCCGGCCTGCTCTGACAGCAAAAACGAGACCAGCGCCGCCACTTCTTCCGGAGTGCCGGCACGTTTCATCGGCACCATCGCTTCAACCTGCTCCGGCTTGAACGCATTCCTGGTGGAGGGTGATTCGATCAAGCCGGGCGCCACCACATTGACCGTGATGCCGCGTGACGCCAATTCGATCGCCAGCGACTTGCTCGCCCCATGCAGCCCGGCCTTGGCCGCGGCATAGTTCGTCTGACCGCGGTTGCCAACCACGCCGGCTAACGATGAGATGGAAACGATCCGCCCCCAGCGCGTGCCGATCATCGGCAGCAACAGCGGTTGCGTGACATTGAAAAACCCGTTGAGCGATAGATCGATGACCCTGCTCCACTGCTCGCCGGTCATTCCGGCCATCGGCGCATCCTCATGCAAACCGGCGTTGTTGACCACAATTTGAATCGGCCCATCCTTCAACAGTGTGTCGAGCGTCCGGCGTGTCGCACCAGCGTCCGTGATGTCGAAGGACACGCTCGCCGCAGTCCCGCCATGAGCCGTGATCTTCTCGGCCGTCCGTTGAGCCGACTCGACATGCCGGTACGCATGCAGGATCACGGCATGTCCGTCGGCGGCCAGCCGTTCGGCAATCGCGGAGCCGATGACGCCGCTTCCTCCTGTGACCAGCGCGCGTCTCTGCGTCATACCGGCGCCCGTTTCAAAAAAATCGAGGCCTGCCCGCTTATCACTTCACGGCCTCCGGATGAAATAGCGAATCGATACAGAAAGCAGTCGTCTCCCATGAACAGGCGCGTCGCATCGATCGTCAGTTCATCGGGACAGTCATCGAGCCGGTCGATGCCGAACACCACATCACGCACACTTCCGACATAGCCGATCGACCCGTCCGACGAGATCCCTCCATTGAGCAACCCCACATGGACTCCCATCGCTTGAGCGGCATATTCGATTCCCGCGACGGCATCCAGGCATGCGCCCCGGCGAAGCGGATTTTCCGGATCATGATGGGTCTGTGTATGGCAGCGAATCGACGACTCGTCCCACGATGCCGCCCGGTCGAGCAGCCGCATGGACCCCGCATGGGGAAGAAAGGCGGTCAGGTCGTCTTTGGTCAAATGCGGCATGGCTCAAGATCCACGATCAGCTGCTGGCTGTCCGACAAGCTGAACCCGACGGTTCGCCCGCCACCGGCAGCGACGGCACTCAGGAGAAGCAGCGAGCGGGCGGCAGGATTGTCTTGCCGAACCTGTTCTAATTCGGGATCTTCAAGACCGGCAGTTTCGCCTGTATGCGCTGCTTCGAGATGCACCCGCATGACGGGAGAGGAGCCGTCCGAGTGAGGTGTCAGCACGAGCGCCACGGCAAATCCCTCTGTAATGGGACGAGCCTGGCTGAGCGGCTCCGGCACGACCAGATCGTAAGCCACCAGCAACACCGGCTGCTGCTCCACACACATGACTGTCGCCGCTTCCAGCAGACCGGC
>MSXM01000025.1:33476-38344 GCA_002083565.1 Nitrospira sp. ST-bin4
GCAATGCCCCAATAGCCGGCGGCTGTATTATGCACCGATTGATGAAACAGCGTCGGGGAAATCATCCGATCCGGCAAACAGAGAGCACGACAGAGTTTGTCGAACACGCCCATTTCACCACCCGAGGAGGCAAACACCGTCGGCACCTCACGAGGGTCCAGGCCCGATCGGCCGATGGCTTCTTGCGCAACCTGCATGGCCCACCGGACGCAGTCGCTGCTCCGCCGCCGTTCATTCGGAGGCAGCAGTTCCGCTTCCGGATCGGGCACGGCTCCCGGTCGATAGGGGCGAATCCCGGCGAGCACGTCTCGAGCGGCATCCCAACCGACGAGGCCCGAAGCCAAAAGACCGATGCCGCCGATCGAGACCTTCATGGCAATTTCCCTAAGACCAAGCTGCAGTTATTTCCGCCGAACCCGAAGATGTTACTCACCGCGAAAGAAATCGAGCCGGTCTGGTTCTCGCGAAGAATCCTGCTCTTCAACGAAGGGTCCACTCGCCGGCAATTGAGCGTCCCGGGCATCAGCCCCTGGGCAAGACAGAGGGCGGAAATGACCGCTTCCGTGATACCGGCAGCGCCCAACGTATGCCCGGTCCAGCCTTTGGTTGAGCTGCATGCAGGCCGAGCCCCGAAAATACTATAGACAGCCTTGTCCTCGACCGAGTCGTTCGCCCTCGTTGCCGTCCCGTGCAAGTTGATATACTCAATGTCCTCAGCACGAAGCGAGGCTCGAGCCAAGGAGTCTCGAATCGCGCGAACCGCCCCCGCCCCTTCGGGGTGCGGATGCGACATATGATAGCCGTCCGTGCTCTCACCATAGCCGAGAAGGGCGACGGTTCCTCGTCCGCCCACCCGTTCGCCGAACTCCAGTAATGCATAGCCGGCCGCCTCACCCAACGACAATCCGTCCCGATCCTCGTCGCAAGGCCTGCACGGATCCGCCGACAACAGTTGCAGTGCGGAAAATCCATACAACGTCGTGAGACAGAGGCTATCCACTCCGCCAACTACGGCGGCATCGCACAGGCCGGCTTGCATCAATCGGGCTGCGGTCGCAAAGACTTTCGCGCTCGAAGAACAGGCGGTCGAAATCACCATGGCCGGCCCCTGCAATCCAAGACAGGTCCTCACGAAATGCCCCAGAGAAAACATGTTATGCGTATATCGATACCGCGGCGTGTACCAGTCCGGAAGCCGATCGGTGGAAGGATCGCGCTCACGGTAAGCATGTTCGGTTTCGAGAATCCCGGACGTGCTGGTGCCCATCACAACAGCGATCCGATGGGCGCCGTATCGCTGTTTCGCCTCCGCCGCCGCCACCATGAAACCGTCCTGCTGAAGACCGAGCCAGGCCAGCCGGTTGTTGCGGCAGTCGAAGGGCCGTAGTTCGTCACCGAGTGAAAAATCCTCAAGACCGGCCACGCGCCCGATGGACGTTTTCAACGTCACATCTTCGAAATCGCACGGCTTCAAGCCTGACCGGCGTTCACGGAGCGCCTCCAGAACAGGCCCGACTCCTCGGCCGTTCGCCGTCACGAGGGTATAGGCGGACAACGTCAGGGGAGTCATTGATTTTGGATCAGGCATCAGTCGCCTCCCGCTGCGCCATCAACCCTGAAAAGAGCAGACAACAAAACGATCCGCAGGCTGCGGTCAATCCAATTGCATGGAGCACGGGGATCTTCGAGAAGGCCAACAGGCCGAACACGAGAATCGTTGTCGTGCTACAGACCAGCAGACCGAAAACGGTCTTAGCTCGCTCGATTTCAGTCCCCTCCCGTCGATTGAAGAACAGAGAATAATCGAGCCCCAACCCGATCACAAGCAGAAAGGTTGCCACATGAAACAGCGAGATCGACTCGCCCGATCCTTTTAAAACAGCAACCACAACGATTAATGCGCAGCCGATCGGAGCAAGTACCGGTCCGAGTCGAGTGATCGATCCCAATCCGACTGCCAGCGAAACCGTAATGGCAATTGCCCCCCACCCCACTAATTGCATCATCCGATTGCGATAGGCCCGCATCAGCCGGTTCGACTCTTCCTTCAGGTCCACATAACTCACCGAGGTGTCTCCCCAACTTGCCGCTGCCGTCGCAAGCTGGGTCCGATCAAGAACTCCACGGAGCGGAACAATCGCCAGCCATTCATCCTGATGGGAGAACAGCAACGACTCCAATTTCATTCCCAACGTCGTCCCCCTGAATGTATCCTGATCGATAAACGGCAGACTCCGTGCCTCAGCAACCGCCGTCACAAATGGAGCGAACAGCCCGGGCATAAACGGCAGCCCCTTCTGCGCGACAGCGAGATTTCTTTCAAGCACCTCCCGCTCAGGCAACACCTTCAGCCGATCCTGCTGCACATGATGGCTCGGCAGATAGCGCGAGACAATGTCGTAGCCGGACAATACACGACCTTCTCGCAGCTGCTCCAGCCTCGGCATCATGGCTTCAGCCTTCATCAAGAGAGCCTCGACGCTCGTCCCCTCGACGACGAATAGATCCCGCACATCCGGCGCACCCAGTTCCTGTCGCAGATGCTGATCCAGCTCTTTCTTGTCCGCCGACAGGGGACTCAGGCTTTCCAGATCTTCCTGCCAGAGCGGCGTATCAGACCATATCAGTACAATTGTCGCAAGAATGACCGCCACCGGCACCACAATCCTCGCTTTCGGCAGACCATCCACCAAGCGCCCCAAATCCGGCCGGATTTCGCGAGGAACAAATCCGGCAGGGATACAGACAGGCAGCACCCAACGAGTCACCACCGCCGCCGTTCCCAGCCCGGCCACCGCAAAGAGCCCCAGTTGCGCCAAGGCAGGAAATCCGGCAAGCAGCAACGATGAAAATCCGATGGCCGTCGTCACAATCCCCAGCCGCATCGTCGGCCAAATCGCACGCATCGTCGTCTGGGCAGACTCCTTCCTGGTCAGATGGCTGAACAAATGGATAGGGTAATCGTCCACGACGCCCAACAACGTGATGCCGAACCCCAACGTGATGCCATGAACGAATCCGAACCAACTATTCACAGCAACCAGGCCGGCCAGGATTCCGCTGGTCAGCGGAATCAGACTCAAGACCATCAGTGTCACCGATCGATAGGTGACGCAGAGAAAGAGAACGACCAGCAGGGACGCCGTGACCGAAAGCCACCAAATCTCCTGTTCGATCGTTTGCTGGATTTCCACCGCAAATACCCCGGGTCCGCTCAGAAGCAACCGGGCCGACGACGAGTCCTTGCGTAACTGTTGAAAGACCGCCTGAATATGCTGCTGAATTGCTGCCTGCGGCTCGGCATCGAACCCGGCGGCTTTGGTTTGCACCACGAGCAGAGCCCGCTGGAGATCCGCCGACATCCAAACTTCTCGATACTTCGTCGGCGCCTCCCACTCGGACCAGGACTGGAGAATCTCCAGGAACTCTCCGGTGGGATCGGATGGAATATATTCTTTTATGAGGAGACCGAGTGGAGACCGTAGATCGTCCAGCCGTTTTTCAAGGGCCCCGCGCAGGGAGTCCGCCGAAAATGTATCCGCCTGTAGCGTGGAACTCAGAAGGTACCGCAAGTGGAACAAGAGCTGCTGCTCATCGGAAGAGAGCCCCTGCGCCCCATTCCCCACAAAATCGATCTGCGCATTTCCTTGCAGCCTCTTGCTCAGGTCCCGGCTGAGCCCGGCTAATTCATCCGGTTCTGCACCCTCAATCGCCACAAGAATCAACCGGCCGGCCAGACCAGACCGCACTTGAGTCAGCAACAACCGTTGGGTATTGGTAGTCCCTTCCGGAAGGAGATCACTCAGATCGCTATGGACCGATAATTCCGTTGCCGCGAGCCACAGCGCGCCGACGAAGCAGATGCTCCAGATAAGAACCGGCCACCGGAAGGCTCTCATTTGGCCGCACCTCGGCGAAGCGTCATCACCGACCGGTCGCCGTCCGCTGCATGGATGACGATGGAGCTGATCCTCCCCTCGGAGCCTGAGAGTACGATGTCTTCAACCATCGATCGCCCTGCCGGATCACGAGGGCGCAACCGCAACGTCCACTGCTCCAGATTCCCATCGAGCGCCGTCTCGTACACCTGTTTCAACTGCACCGCATCGCCGGTAAAACCGGCCCGAAATGCCTCGACGAACCCGCGCAAGCCCGGATAGTCTCCCAGAGAAATACTTTTTTTTATTCGCTTCCGTTCGCTCTCGACAGTCACGAGGTCTCCCTCGACGACATAGCGTTCGTGGTAGGGTTCCAGCACTTCTTTTTCCAGTCGAGACGGAGGCGTGAAACGCAATATGCCGCGCACAATGAGCGGCGCACTCAGCAACGACGAATGCGTCGCCTCTTCGAAGGGCACCGCGAGTTCCCGCTCTTCCTTCAGCGACGCCACAACCTGCTCGACCGTCCAGGCGCCGGTCACGTCATCGCCACGAGAGGAGGCGTTCTCTGGAGCGGCTAGAGTTCCCAGCAGCAGCAGCAGACCGCCAAACAAAAAGAACGGGCTAATTCGAACGATCCCACACATCATAGAAGTTGAACCAATTGTCCGGCGCAAGGCGGCAGACCTCCTCGAGACGGCCGGCAAATCGTTGCACTTCCTGCGTCAAATCGATATCCCGGCGGTCATGCGGCACACAAGTTTCGTCGCCAAATGACTCAAGACGCACGTCATAGCGATTCCCTCCCCGATAAAGCCCGAAAAACAGCACCACCGGCGCCTGAACCACATGCGCCATACGGATCGGCCCGGTCGGGAATCTGGCCTCACTGCCGAAAAACGAACATGCGACGGCCTGATCCTGCGGCGTCACACGATCACCCATCGCACCGACGATTCCGCCCCGTTCGAGACATTCCTTCACTTGCAG
>MSXM01000112.1 GCA_002083565.1 Nitrospira sp. ST-bin4
AGACCTCCTGTATAGATACAAGTTCTTGACCTAGCACCAATGGCTGATGGGTGAACGATGCGATGCTTACGCGGCCATCCTCTTGGCTACCCGTCCACTGGACCGCGAAGCCGATCGAGTGGCACGCTTGGTCGATGCGGTTGCTTGTAATTTTATCCCGAGCGCTCCGATGACTTTGGAGTTGCAAAACAAGTCGTATGGCTGGGATCATCGCTAGAATTTGTCCAAGGCTGAACGGCAGAGGCACACATGAAGAAGCGGGCCACCACGAACAATGTCTTTCTTGATTTAGGATTTGGCGCTGAGGAAGCAGCCAACTTGAAATTACGGTCGATGCTCATGGTCGAGCTTGAGCAATACATCCGGGACAAGCGCCTGACTCAGAAGCGAGCCGCTGAACGCCTTGGTGTGACGCAACCTCGGATCAGCGACCTCATGCGTGGCAAGATCGCCCTGTTCAGCGTGGATACCCTCATCACGATGCTGACACACGCCGGTCTCAAGATCGATGTGCGAGTCAGGCGTCCCACCGCCTAATCACAGTCGCACGACAGGAATGTCGTCACGCTTTCGATTGAACCGTCGACGAGGGATCTGAATCCGCGGCCTTCCCGCCTTCTTCTTCAGTAGGCTTTTCTTCTTCCGGCACATCGAACCACTGCACCAGCATCTCATCCCACCAGGGTTCTGTGACTTCCTGGCCTGGATCGGTTCCTAGAAACGCCACGTCTTCTTTCTTGACCGTCGAACCGACGAGTTGGGGCTGGAACTTGGCGCGGTCGATGACTTCCTTGGTCGCATACCCGCCGATGATCCAGGAGTCCGGATCGGCCCGGCGGGACTTATAGGCCTTCAGCCCGAGCTTGAGATACATGAAGATCTGCTGCTGGATCGGATCGGTGACTCCGGATTGCGGCAGACCGAGCGTCTTTTCGATACGTTTCCGCCACTGCCGATCGTCGTAGCGCGACGTAATCAGCTGGAGCATCTTCTTTCCCAACTCGGCATTCAGCGGCATGATGGATTCCTTGTGTAGCTACACTCGCTTTGCGAGGCCGATCAACATGGCATTCCGGCGAGGCCGCCGGGAGTTCGGCGACCGAGGTGTACCTGCTGAGGGACGTCGCAGGGAGACGAACGACTGAGAACGAAGCCGGAGGTCATGTTCATCAGCCAAGATGTTGTTTGAAGAAGGCTTTGGTCCGTCCCCATGCATCTTTCGCCGCCTCAGGCCGATAAACGGACGGATCATTATCACGGAAAAACGCATGCGGGGCACCGGGATAGGTTTTGATCTCGCCGGGCTTGTTGTATTTCTTCAGCGCCGCCGCCAGCCGCTGTACATCGGCCTTCGTAATCCACCCGTCGTCCTCTCCATAGAGATAGAGCACCGGCGCCGATAGCTTCTGGAGTGGTGCGTCAGGATTCGGAACCTGGCCATAAAAGGGAACCGCCGCTTTGATCGCAGGATTCACGCAGGGCAGCATGAGTGCGTAGGAGCCCCCCATGCAAAAGCCCGTCACGCCGATCCGCGCCCCATCGACTTCCGGAACCGATGTGAGATAGGCCACGGTCGCATTCAAGTCGGTGAGCCCGTCCTCTTGCTTGAGGGTGTTCATCAGTTTTCCCGCTTCGCCCGCGTCCGCCGTGAGCGCATGGCCCAGCCGCGAGTACAGGTCCGGCGCAATCGCCACATAGCCTTCGGCTGCATACCGTCTGGCGATGTCCTTGATGTGGTCAGTGAGCCCCCACCACTCCTGGATGACAATGACAGCGGGCCGCTTCTCTTTAGTCTGTGGCGCTGCAACGAACGCCTTCATCGTGACGTTGCCGCTCGGGTACTGGACTGTGATTTCTCTGATCGATTCAGCCATGGGTCACCTCGTTCGGATAAGAGCGTATGGCTGATAGCGTATAGCAAATGGCAGAAAACACTCTCCGCTTTCCCGGCGCCATCAGCTCTCAGTTTCCGGCTACCATCATTTCCGTAATTTTGACCGTCGGACTGGCAATGCGGCCGCGGAACACCAGGTCACTGCCGACCATTTCAATGTGCTTGAACATCTCTTTCAGATTGCCGGCAATCGTGATTTCTTCCACCGGGTAGGTCAACTCCCCGTTTTCGATCCAGAACCCGCAGGCCCCCCGCGAATAGTCGCCGGTCACCATGTTGATCCCAAACCCGATCAAGTCGGTCACGTAGAGTCCTTCCTTCACCGAACCGATGATGTCTTGCGGGCTCTTCACTCCGGGAACGAGATAAAAGTTGGTGGGGCCGACGGAAGGACTCTCGCCCACGCTCCGTGCAGCATTCCCCGTTGAGGATAAACCAAGCTTCTTTCCAGAATAGGTGTCGAGCAGGTAGCTCTTCAGCACACCCCGTTCGACGATCGTATTCTTGCGGGTGGCCAATCCTTCGCCGTCGAACGGGCGGGACCCCAGCCCTCCTGCCA
>MSXM01000026.1:0-10675 GCA_002083565.1 Nitrospira sp. ST-bin4
ACTCCGCATTCTTGGCAGCCGACCACTCCTAATATCATCCAGGATGCGCAAAAAGTTCGCAGTTCTTACCCGCCCGACCCCGGCGCGCCGAGACGCGCCTCTCCCGATCGAGCACCGCCTACAAATGGTCCTTCCAAGCAGGCTCGCCTCCCCTCTCGCAAGGGTGGCCTGGTTGAATCCAGAGCTGCGCGCATTGCAGACATCTTCTCTCCTCTCTCCCTGAGGGCAGTGCGGCCTGGTCCTTAAGTGCGCGCATCCACCGAGCACCGCCTGATCTGATTGAAATTCGATATGAGGCTTGCGTGCGCGGTGGGCGAGCACAGAGGATCAGCCGCGCTGCCCGATCCGACTTTCCGTCCCCTTCCACAGCCGCTCAATGTTCCCCTTATGCTTAATCACAATCAGCGCGGTCACAATGAGAGAGAACAGAATGAATGGACCGGTTGGTCGAGCCAGAGCAGCGATGATCGGAAAGAGACCGAATGCAGTCAACGCGCCGCCGGAAGAATAGCGCGAGATGGCTACTGATCCGATCCATGCCAGCAGCAGCAACAGCCCGATCAGCGGCGCGACGCCAAGAACGGAGCCAAGCGCTGTGGCCACGCCCTTGCCGCCCTTGAATTTGAGAAACGGCGAAAAGAGATGGCCGAGAAACGGCGCAAGTGCGACGATCAGAATGGCCCATTCGTCTTGCAGCAACTGCGTTGCCGCAAAACCCATGACCCACCCCTTCCCCATATCGCCGATCAGGGTGAGAATGCCGGCTGGCTTGCCGGACACACGCAGCACATTCGTGAAGCCGACATTCTTGCTGCCGACCGTACGCGGGTCAGGCAGGCCCATCGCCTTGGAAATCACGATACCGAACGGCACCCCACCTAAGAGATAACCGATCAGTACGAACAGGCCGGTCAACCCTGGCAGATCCATCATATCCTTCCGCGCCTTCACTCCCGCACCAACGGGAAGTTCGGGCGTTACAGAAACTTCTCCGGATGCACAAAAAACTCGATCATCACGCGATTGAGATCGGGCCAATCCCGATGGCCGCCGGCTCCCTCACAGTAGAGCGTCGCGGCCCCCGATCGACATCCTTGATATGCGACACACCCGCCTTCCACCTTTTTCGTCTTCGCCACGTCGCATCCGTTGCAGGCGGCCCACCAGGCGGATGTTTGCGCGCCCCAACCGGGAAAGAGGCTGTCGTTCACGCCGTGCATCACCATGACCGGGATAGGCGCCGGACACTGATAGGCCTCCAAGTCCTTGCCCGTCCATCCGGCAGCGGACGGCGCAATCGCCGCCGGCACCTTCTTCGTCTTATCAAGCACAGCGAGCGCCAGTGACGCGGTGCCGCCATCCGAGTGGCCGGTCACGAATACCCTCTTCTCGTTGATGCACCACTTCTTTGCCACCGAACCGGAAATGGTTCCCAGCTGTTCGATTGCGGGAATCCCGAGCGGCCGATGATCGGCGTACACAATCACGAATCCAGAGGCAGTGGCCATCGAGGTAAGACCCGTCATACGCTCAGACGCCAGGCCACTCTGGCCGGCTGCAGCATAGACCATCAATAACGGATGAGCGATCGTCGCGTCATAATTCGTTGGTGTGCGTACGTGATAGCGAAGCCCTTCCGCGGAAGCTTCCCCGTCGCTTACACCAGCCTGGCCGATTCGCGCGCCCGCCTCACATCTGGCCGCCGCCGGAGCACTCGAATAGGCATAGGGCTCTATTTGTGGAGGCGCGGCGTTCTCTGTGCAGGCAGTAACCAGGAAGGAAAGGCTGATGCAGCCGACGATCTGCAATGCGAGTGGCGCTTGGCGAACGGCCCGGCATTTCAAACCCATGTCAGGCCCGCCCTTGTGACAGTCGATGACAGAGAGCGTTGATAGAGGCGTCCAATCCAACGTACTACAGGATGTTCAAACTAGACATCCAGCGAGGCCGCAGCGAGTGAAGGGCCGAGGCATAATCCTTCTCACCCGCCCGCCCCGAGCAGCCGGTGCAGCTCTCTCCCGATTGGGTATGTTGAGGGTCTGAACGATGCGAGAACAAAGCTGGGGTCTAGTTTCAACATCCTGACTACAGACCTTTGGCGACCACCTGCTTCCAAAAACTCCACACATACTGCCCGCCGGAAATGTACCCCAGGACCAGAGACAGATACAGCGTCCCCGTGCCGGCCAGGTGCAGATTGCCGAGTTCCGCCAGGCCCGTCCCTTCCAGAATCAGCAGGACGATCGCAATGACTTGCAGCGCCATCTTGTACTTGCCCGTAACTTCCGCTGCGATGATCAGGCGTTCCCCGGCGGCGATGGCGCGGATGCCGGTCACAGCCAGTTCCCGCGCAATGATGAGCAACGCCACCACGGCGCTGACACGGTCGATGTTGACGAGGAGGATCAGCGCCGACAACACCAGCAGCTTATCCGCGAGCGGATCAAGCAACTTACCGAGCTTCGTCACCTGTCCGGTTCGGCGAGCAATGTATCCGTCCAGCAAGTCCGTCACGGCGGCGACGGTAAATATGACGGCGGCGAGCAACGACCGATCCGGCGTCGGCGCAAGGAAGATCACGACGAAGACCGGAATCAAAAGGATCCGGACAAGCGTAAGAAAATTCGGCAGATTCAGCGAATCCTGCCCGATTTCTTTCCAGGTTTCCAACACGCGATTCATCGTCAGACAATCCCGTTCTTCAACAAGTCATGCAGATGGACCACGCCTCGGATTTCCCGATCGCCTTCGGTCACCACAAGCGTCGTGATCGAAAAGCGCTCCATCATTTCCACCGCTTTGGCGGCCAAATCATCGGGCCCGATGGTTTTCGGATCCCGTGAGGCGAGCTCTCCGGCCGTCGCACTCACCAAATCCGTCCCGCGCTGGATAAACCGCCGCAAATCGCCGTCTGTAATCACGCCCAGCAACGCATCGCCCTGATCGACGACGATCGTCATACCCAGTTTCTTGGCCGTCATTTCGAGCATCGCTGCCATGCCCCCGACGGAGTGCTGGACGATCGGAATCTCCGGTCCGGCATGCATCACATCCTTGACCTTCACCAGCAACCGGCGTCCCAGCGTGCCGCCCGGATGGAACCGCGCAAAGTCCTCTTCCTTGAATCCGCGCTTCTGCAACAAGGCCACGGCCAGCGCATCGCCGAGAGCCAGCGTGGCCGTGGTGCTCGCGGTGGGCGCCAACCCCATCGGACAGGCCTCTTCCTCCACCGACACATCCAAGACGACATCGCAGTGTTTGCCCAAGGTGGAATCCATCCGTCCTGTGAGGCCGATCACCGGAATACTCATGCGCTCCACGTAAGGAAGCAATTGGAGCAACTCCTGAGTCTCGCCGCTGTTGGAAATCGCGATCAAGGCATCGCGGCGGGCCAACATGCCAAGGTCTCCATGCACGCCTTCGGCAGGATGGAGAAAAAACGATGAGGTGCCGGTGCTGGCCAACGTGGCGGCGATCTTCTGACCGATCAAACCGGACTTCCCCATGCCCGATACGACGACCTTCCCCTTACAGCGAGCCAGCAGATCCACAGCCTTGGCGAACGTCGCGTCCAACCGGCCGATCAATGTCTGGACGGCGCGGGCTTCGATTGCCAGCACACGCCTCCCTTCGTCAAGACTCTCCTGGCCCTTGACGGACTTGGCCACCGGTTGAGCAGCCGGCTTTATGGTCTCGGTTTTGTCGCGTCGCATATACGCAGGACCCGTTCCAACAGTGACTTCAATTGATGCAACGGTACCATGTTTGGTCCGTCCGACAAAGCCTCATCCGGATTCGGATGCACTTCCATGAAAAATCCATCGACACCGGCGCCGGCCGCAGCGCAGGCCAGCGGCTCCACAAACTCGCGTTGGCCGCTGGATTTCGTGCCTCCCCCGCCGGGCAACTGGACACTATGAGTCGCATCGAACACCACGGGATAGCCGAAACTCCGCAAGATAGGAAAGGACCGCATATCGACGACCAAATTGTTGTAGCCGAACGAGGAGCCACGCTCGGTCAGGAGGATACGCCGGCTGCCGCACTCCTCCACCTTCTTGACCGCATTGCCCATTTCGATCGGAGAGAGAAACTGGCCTTTCTTCACATTCACAACTTTTCCGGTATTCGCTGCGGCAATCAGCAAGTCCGTCTGCCGGCACAGGAAGGCTGGAATTTGGAGCACATCCACAACCTTTCCAGCCTCAGTCGCCTGTTCTTCCGTATGAACATCGGTCAAAACCGGACAGCCGACATGGTCCCGAACGCTCTTGAGTATGGCCATCCCCTGCTCGATCCCTGGACCCCGGAAGGATTTGATGGACGTTCGGTTGGCCTTGTCGAATGAAGACTTGAAGATATAGGGGATCCCCAGAGATTTCGTGATTTCGGCAATGCGGCCCGCCGTCTCCATTACGAGTTGCTCACTCTCGATGACACAGGGCCCCGCGATCAGAAAGGGCGGCTGCCCCTGGCCGGCTTTGAAGGAACCGATATCGACAAGATGTGCCATAGTGTTCAAACTTGTCTCATGAGAGATGCTCAAACCGGCTTGGCGTTTTCACCCGCCCAGCCCTGAGGGCGCCGAGACGCCCTCCTGCCCAAAACCAAGGCCGCGAACGCCGTTGAAAGTCGGTTTCAGCATCTCGCTTCACTGTCCCAGCTTTTTCCTCAAAGCCGCGCCAACGAATCCACCGAACAGCGGATGCGGGTGATGCGGACGGGAACGATATTCCGGATGGAACTGGGTGCCTAAGAACCAGGGATGATCCTTCAACTCGACGATTTCAACCAATCGTCCGTCAGGGGAGAGCCCCGAGAGCACCAGCCCTTTGGCTGCCAGCTGTTCACGATAGGCATTGTTGAATTCGTAGCGATGCCGGTGACGTTCGCGGACTTCGGCGACTCCATACATCTTCTGCGCAAGCGAACCCTCGCTAAGCCGGCAAAGGTAGGACCCCAGGCGCATCGTGCCGCCTTTGTCGTTGACGCCTTGCTGATCAGACATCAAATGAATGACCGGATGGAGCGACTGCTCGTCGAACTCGGCACTGTTGGCTCCGGTCAATCCCGCGACGTTGCGCGCAAACTCAATCACCGCGCACTGCATGCCTAAACAAAGGCCAAGAAACGGAACCTGCCGCTCCCGCGCATATCGGATCGTGGCAATTTTCCCCTCGATCCCCCGCGCCCCGAACCCGCCGGGAATCAAAATCCCGTCGGCCTCGCGCAGAATCCGCTCGGTGCCCTGTCGCTCGACATCCTCGGACTCGATCCAACTGATATTGACCTTCGTTTCGTGATCGAGTCCTCCGTGGACTAAGGCCTCACCAAGACTCTTGTAACACTCCTTCAACCCGGCGTACTTTCCCACCAGCGCTACCGAAATTTCATGCTTGGGCCGCTTGATTTTCTGCACCATCGCGTCCCACTCACGCAAGTTCGGCTGTCCGGTCTTCAGATGCAGCTGCCGGATGATCAGTTCGTCCAAGCCTTCTTTCCGAAAGACGATCGGCACTTCATAAATCGTATCGACGTCTTTGGCGGTGATGACGGCATCCTTCTCCACGTTGCAGAACATGGCGATCTTACCCTTGAGTTCGGGAGGCAGATAGCGATCCGTGCGGCACAAGAGAATATTCGGCTGAATGCCGATCTCACGCAACTTGTTGACCGAATGTTGCGTCGGTTTGGTCTTCAATTCTCCGGCGGCGCCGATGTACGGCACCAATGTCAGATGGACGTACAGCACATTGTCTCGCCCGACGTCGTACGGTAACTGCCTGATGGCTTCAAGGAAGGGCAGACTTTCAATGTCGCCCACCGTACCGCCGATCTCGACGATCGTCACATCCATGCCCTTGGAAATACGCATGATCGCCTGCTTGATCTCGTCCGTCACATGGGGCACCACTTGTACCGTTCCCCCGAGATAGTCCCCGCGCCGTTCTTTGGTGATGACGGAATGGTAGATCCGGCCGGTCGTATAATTGCTTTCCTTCGTCAGCGACAGCGTTGTGAACCGCTCATAATGCCCCAAGTCCAGGTCGGTTTCGGCGCCGTCATCCGTCACATAGACTTCGCCGTGCTGATAGGGATTCATCGTGCCTGGATCCACATTGATATAGGGGTCCAGCTTCAAAAACGTAATCTTCAAACCTCGGCTCTCGAGGAGATTGCCGATCGATGCCGAAGCCAACCCCTTTCCCAGTGATGAGACGACTCCACCCGTAACAAAAATAAATTTGCTCATGGCTGCCTCCCGTGCCGGAGCCCTGACCACCCTGATACGCATCGTGTCCTCATCGGCTCGACACAACCCCTTTGAACCCCATGAATCCCACCTCGCGCTTGACGACCTCGAACTGCTGCAATTTCTCGGCGACAAGCGGCACATCTTCCGGCTGATCGACTCTCAGCGACGCATGCTTCGTTTCCCACACTCTGATGCGAATGCCGTGTTCCAATCCACGGAGTTGCTCCAGCTTTTCGGCATCCTCCAAGGTACTGGTCGGCAAGGCGGCGAACTTCAGCAATGCCTCTTTCGTGTAGATATACAGCCCCAAATGGATATAGTGCAGTCCGCCGACGACTCCGCGGTCGGGATCGTCACGCACCAGCGGAATCGGCGCTCGCGAGAAATAGAGCGCGTACCCTTGGGAATCGGTCACCACTTTGACCACGGCCGGATTATGCAGATCCTCCGTGGTATCCAGCATTCGCTTCAGCGTCCCCATTTCAGCGCCGCTTTGAGCGAACGGCTCGATGAGATCATCCAGCAATCTCGGATTCAGGGGAATTTCATCACCCTGCAGATCCACGAACAAGTCACCCACAAACATGCGCGCCACTGCCGCGACACGGTCCGTGCCTGTCCGATAGTTTCCAGTCACCATGACGACACGCCCTCCGAACTGCTCAACCGCCTGCTTGATGCGGTCGTCGTCGGTCGCCACCAATACGTCCGACACAGCCCGGCAGGCCACAGCCCGTTCATAGACATGTTGGATCATCGGCTTGCCGTTGAGCATAACCAACGGCTTCCCCGGAAATCGGGATGATCCATAGCGCGCCGGAATGACGACAACGACAGAACGCGAGGAATTAATCATTCCCCAAGGCCTCCGTCAGTTGCTTGGGAGACACCGTCGCCGTCCCTACCATGCCGACCACGATCCCCGCCGCATGATTCGCCAGGATCGCCCCATGCTTGATGCTTGCGCCGGTCGACAACGCCAGTGCCAGCGTCCCGATAACCGTATCGCCGGCGCCGGTCACATCGTAGACCTGCCTGGCTTGCGTCGGCAGGTGCCAAGACTTCCCGTCGCCCTCATACAAACTCATGCCCTTTTCACCACGGGTGATGAGCACCGACTGACATCCGAGCCGCTGACGGATCATTGCGCCGGCTTCATTGATTGTTTGATCGTCGTCGCCGTGCAAACCGGACGCTTGAGTCGCTTCCAGATGGTTCGGCGTCATCACGGTGACATTCTTGTAGTATCCAAAATGTTCCACCTTCGGATCGACAATGACCGGAACTTTTCGCAAAGCGGCCAGCCGGGTGATATCGGACATCAACGACGCCGACACGACCCCCTTGGCGTAGTCGGAGACCACCACACAGGATAGTTCCCGTAGCCGCGACTCGACATATTGAACGATTCTACGCTGGAGCGCCGGCTTCAATTCGTGCCGTCCTTCGACATCGTACCGGACGATCTGCTGATTATGCGCGATCACCCGGCTTTTCCTCGTCGTCGGACGGTCGTGGTCGATCACCACACCTCCACGCCCGGAGCGCCTCGTCCCCAACTCCTTCATCAGCAGCCGCCCGCTTTCATCCGCGCCGATCACCCCGCAGAGATCGGCTTTCCCGCCCAGCGCCAGAATATTGTTAAACACGTTGGCCGCACCGCCGAGCCGCAGCGACTCTGACTCGACGTGCACAACAGGTACCGGCGCTTCCGGAGAAATCCGGCTCACCTTCCCCATGACATAATGATCGAGAATCAGGTCTCCCACGACAAGGACGGATGCCTGCGGAAACCGCTGGATATACTGCCGGAGCGCCTGAGACGTCGGCTGCTGATTCCGGCTGCCCGCTTCGCCTGCCACGCTGGAAGACTTCACGCCCGTTTTCATTGGATCCCCTTGGCGAACCGTTCCCATCGGACCCACTCCGTCCAGTTGCCCTGGCCGCTCCACGACCAATAGATCCTGAACGCTTTGCCGCGGATTTTCTCTTCCCGCACATACCCCCAGAACCGGCTGTCGAGACTTTGATCGCGATTGTCGCCCATCACGAAATACGATCCTTCGGGAACCGTGACCGGCCCGAAATTGTCGCGCGAGTTGATCGTACTGTCGATAATGCCGGGGTCGATACGCTGTGTAAAGGCCTTATCGTCCAGGGGCTGCCCGTTGACGAATACCACTTTGTTGCGCAGCTGCACCGTATCGCCGGGGATCCCGACGATGCGCTTGATAAAGTCCTTTTCCTCGTCTTCCGGAAAACGGAAGACGATGACATCCCCGCGCTGCGGCTTTCCAAACTCGATCACCGTCGTGGACGTATAACAATTGACCGGCGGCACATTCCATTGCAGCTTGCAGTCGGCAGGCCACTGGAATCCATATGACAATTTGCTCACTAAAATATGATCCCCGATCAACAAGGTTGGAATCATCGAGCCGGAGGGAATCTTGAAGGCCTGCACCACGAACACCCGAATGGCAAAGGCCAGCAAAATGGCCACGATGATGGCTTCCGAATACTCACGAAAGATCGACTTCTGTCCGGCCCGGTCGGCCTTCCGTTCGGACACCGTAGCCCCGGACACTGGCGTTTGCGGCTCTCCGGCAGAAGAACCGGACAGCTTCTCGATATTGGCCCGGTTCGGATCCGCACTCATTCATCACCGACTTTCAAAATCGCCAGGAACGCTTCCTGCGGCACTTCGACGCTCCCGACGGCTTTCATGCGTTTCTTGCCTTCCTTCTGCTTTTCGAGCAATTTCCGTTTCCGTGAAATGTCGCCGCCGTAACACTTGGCCAGGACGTTCTTCTTCATAGCCCCGATCGTTTCGCGCGCAACGATCTTGCTCCCGATCGCCGCTTGTATGGCGATCTCATACATCTGCCGGGGAATGAGTTCCTTCATTTTCTCCGCAAGCTGGCGCCCGCGCTGCACCGACCGGTCCTTATGGGTGATGAAGGACAAGGCATCGACCGTTTCCCCGTTCAAGAGAATGTCGAGCCGCACGAGCTCGGAGTTCCGATAGCCGAGCAGCTCATAATCCAGCGAGGCATAGCCCTGGGTGCGGGACTTCAGTTTATCGTAAAAATCGAGAATGACTTCGTTGAGCGGCAGCTCGTAACTGATCATCACACGTGTCGGATCGAGAAATTGCATGCTCCGCTGAATCCCGCGCCGCTCCTGGCACAGCTGGAGAATCGCGCCCATGTACCGCTCCGGCGTGATGATCGAGGCCAGAATGAACGGCTCCTCGAAGGACTCGATGCTGCTGGGAGGCGGCAATTGCGATGGATTATTGACCTCCAGCACCTCGCCTTTGGTCGTCAACAGGCGATAGACCACCGTCGGTGCAGTCGTGAGCAGTGTCAGATTATACTCGCGCTCTAACCGCTCCTGAATGATCTCCATATGGAGCAATCCCAGGAACCCGCACCGGAAACCGAATCCCAGCGCCAGCGAGGTCTCAGGCTCATAGACGAACGACGAGTCGTTCAATCGAAGCTTGACCAACGCATCGCGCAGATCTTCATAGCGGGCCGTGTCGGTGGGATAGAGTCCGCAGAAGACCAGAGGCTTCACTTCCTTGTAGCCGGGGAATGGCGCACTGGTCGGCATCACCGCATCCGTGAGCGTATCGCCGATCTTCACATCGGCGACTTCCCGCATATTGGCACAGAGGTATCCGACTTCACCTGTGAGGAGCTCCGTCTTTTTGGTGCGCTTAGGTGTGAATTGCCCGACTTCCATGACTTCGAACGTCCGGTCGTTCGACATGACCTTGATCTTCATCCCGGGCCGAATCGATCCGTCCACCAGTCTCGTCAGCACGATCACGCCCTGATAATTGTCGAACCAGGAATCGAAAATGAGGGCCTTGAGCGGCGCCTGGGGATTGCCGGCCGGCGGAGGAATCCGTGCGATCACCGCCTCCAACACCTCCGGCACACCCTTGCCGTCCTTGGCGCTGATCGGCATCGCGTCGGTGGCATCCAGCTGCAGCACCTCCGAAATCGAGTGTTTCGTCCCCTCGACATCCGCGCTGGCCAAATCGATCTTATTGATGACCGGGATAATGCTGAGGTTGTTGGCCATCGCCAGATTCACATTGGCGATGGTCTGGGCCTGGACTCCCTGGGTGGCATCAACCAGCAAGAGTGCCCCCTCGCACGCGGCAAGACTCCGCGAGACTTCATACGTGAAGTCGACGTGCCCCGGCGTATCGATCAAATGCAAGGCGTAGGTCTTCCCGTCTTTGGCCTTATACCGGATCGCCACTGCATGGGCCTTAATCGTAATGCCACGTTCTCGTTCGAGATCCATGGCATCGAGGATCTGTTCTTTGGCCTCTCGAGCAGTGACTGCGCCAGTAGCTTCTAAGAACCGGTCAGCGAGGGTTGATTTGCCGTGATCGATATG
>MSXM01000026.1:10706-11238 GCA_002083565.1 Nitrospira sp. ST-bin4
CGTATAAGGCTTTGCAAATCCTGGCTCATTTCAAAAAAATCGCTTCATTATAGTAACTGCCTCCCAGGTTGTCAAAGAAATCGACCCCCCGTATAATCCGCGCCGCACGGAAGCGTGAAACGTGAGGGGTGAAGGGTTAGGGGTAGGTGGCGAGTCGCGAATGATAAGTGGCAAGTAGCAAGTGGTCAATAGCGAGTGGTTCGGAACGAATGACAAATGCCCACTGACGAATGACGCCCCGACGCTGGCTATGCCGCGTAGCGAGTAGTGAATGGCTACTATTTTGTGGCTCCGGACCATTTGAGGCTAAGGAGTCCGACACGCGTGCCACTTACTACTGACCACTTGCCACTCGCCAACACCCCATCGACGATTGAAGTCTAACGCATATGACCAAACCACCCTCGACCAAACAGCTGAGCGCTTGGGACCGGAAATACCTCTGGCATCCGTTCACGCAAATGCAGGAATGGGAGCAGGAAGATCCCCTCATTATCGAGCGCGGCAAAGGCTCCTACCTCATCGATAACGA
>MSXM01000026.1:11258-11506 GCA_002083565.1 Nitrospira sp. ST-bin4
TCCATCTGGGTCAATCTCCACGGCCATCGGCATCCGGCCCTCGACCGCGCGCTCAAGAAGCAGATCGATAAGATCGCACATTCCACTCTGCTCGGCCTCTCCAACCAGCCGGCCATCGAGCTGGCCCAGGCCCTGATTACAATCGTCCCCAAGGGCCTCGCCCGCGTATTCTATTCCGACAACGGGTCAACGGCAGTCGAGGTGGCACTGAAAATGGCCGTCCAGTATTGGCGGCAGCGCCATCCGGA
>MSXM01000026.1:11535-21520 GCA_002083565.1 Nitrospira sp. ST-bin4
AAGCTGGCCTATCACGGCGACACCATCGGCGCCGTCAGTGTCGGCAACATCGAAATCTTCCATTCTCGCTTCAAACCGCTGCTCTTTCCAACCGTCGAGGCAGAACCACCCTATTGCTACCGCTGCCCCCTCAAGCTCGCCTATCCATCCTGTCAGATGGCCTGCATTGATCCGATCGAACAGATTCTCAAAACCAGGCACCGCGACCTGGCCGGCTTTATCATCGAGCCCTTACTTCAAGCAGCAGCCGGCATGGTGACCCAGCCGCCGGGCTATCTGAAACGGATCCGTGAACTCTGCTCGCACTATAAGGTGTTGCTGATCGCCGATGAAGTGGCGACCGGATTCGGGCGAACCGGTAAGATGTTCGCCTGCGAGCATGAAGGAGTGACACCGGATCTGTTGGCGATCAGCAAGGGCATGACCGGCGGCTATATGCCGTTGGCGGCAACGGTGACGACTGATGAAATCTATCAGGCCTTTCTCGGGAACTACGAAGAATTCAAATCCTTCTTCCACGGTCACAGCTACACCGGCAATCCACTCGGCTGCGCCCTGGCCCTGGCCAATCTCCAAGTCTTTCGGACAGAAAAGACCTTGAGTCAACTGCGCCCGAAGATTGCCGCACTCACACGCCTCCTGGCATCGCTGTCGAAATTGGAGCACATCGGCGAGATTCGCCAGCAGGGATTCATGGCCGGGATCGAATTGGTGCAGAATCGATCGACAAAAGCGCCGTTTCCGCTCGCAGCCAGAATCGGCCACAAGGTCGCCATGGAGGCCCGCCGCCGTGGCCTCCTCCTCCGCCCCATCGGCAACGTCATCATCCTCGTCCCACCCCTCAGCACCTCGCTTCCGGAACTCAGACGGATGGTTGAAATTCTGGGGGAGGCCATCGAAGCAGTTGCCCCTCTCATGACGACCAATCGCCGCTCATGATCGGATGAATGATGAAGGTCTACGAGCACAGCGATCCCGGCGCCTTGAAGCCCCGGTCGCATCCATGGATTGACGCAGAATCCGATCCGACCTGTAGATATTACGATTTCAAAACCAGGCCGGAACTGATCCGGTCATCCTTGGAAGATCTGCGGCAGTGGACGTCCTACCCTGCGATCGAAACCTTCTATCGGCTCCTTGAGTGGCTCAATGGCTCTGAATCGATCTTTGAGTCCAATGATTCCGCCTTCAGCGGCGCTGCTGCTACTGCCGGCACTCCGTCCTCCAAGCCCCTGCAATGTTCCGGCCGCCTGATGATCCTGTACCGAAACCTCGCGTTGAATACCTTGCCGGAGCAACTGCACCGGCTGACCAATGCGACCGCTCAGGCATTGAGCGAGGCCGATCCACTATTTGAATGGGGAGCCGTCGGCGCCACGATCCTGTCAGCCCGATTTACCACCCTGCCAGGTCCGCCGGAACGTCAGCGTGGGCATCAGCTCATGTTGTCCTTTTGGGCGTGGGGTGAGACCGAGGCTGAGACGATGCGCCACCTTGATCGTATCTTTCACAATCTGACCGGTGCGCTCCAAAGAGTGACCGAGGAGATCCGCCGCTCAATACCGGCCGCCAGCCCGGAATAATGTACCGCAAGATCAGCTTGCGGCACGCCAATCAGCACAGCCGCACTTCTTCGCCCACACCGATTTGCAAATGCCGGGCTGCGCTCTGCTGATCCACAAAAATTTCCAGCTTGCCGGAGCTGTTGATCAGCGCGGAGGGACCGTCGAGTTGGCCCTGGCTGTAACTGGTCACCAGCCCTTGGATGACACAGGTCCCGACGTGCACCTCCGGATGCGGCCGCCCGGCAGTCTCCGACCATTCCCGCACATTCGCGGCAGTGATGTTCGTGATCAAATTGCCGAATCGATCGACATACTCAATTTGTCCGATCAGCATCCCGTCTTGTGTGATCGGAAACGCGAGGGGAAGCAGAACAGGGTCATCGATGACACGTCCGAACGATGACGTCGGCTCTCCCATCGCAAGCCAGGCAGCCGCCGGGGAAAAGAGATCCCGCCCATCGAAGGTCGCCCCTTCGGATGGGAGACGATACAGGACGTTCTCGATCTGCCTGACCTCGGCGTGACGCTCGTTCCACAGGACTCGCGTGAGCAATCCGTTATCAGGGGCCAGAAAATAATGCCGCGACGTGGTAACCAGAAGCGACCGCCTGGCGCTGCCCACACCGGGATCCACAACGACAACGTGGATCGTTCCGTCCTCAAAATATTGGTGGCATGAAGCGATCACGTAGGCCGCCTCTTCGATTCCATGGGGCACAATCTGGTGAGACAGATCGACGATGCGGACTTCGGAGTGAATCGAGAGGATGACCCCCTTCATGCTCGCCACAAAACTATCGCGAGAGCCGAAGTCGGTCAACAGTGTGATCAGGGGGCGCGCCGGCGCCACACCGGCAGGCCATTTGAAGAGTTTTCTATCAGAATGAAAACGAGACGCCATGAGCGGTCACTTCGTCGCTCGTCGTTCGTGAAGTGTATCTGAAACTAGAGCTCCTCAAATTTGATCTCGACGACCTCGTATTCGACGACCTTGACCGGGGTTTTGACTTCGACGAAGTCGCCCACCCGCTTTCCGATCAATGCGCGCCCGACCGGTGACTGGACGGAAATCTTGTTGAATTTCATATCGGCTTCGTCCTGGCCGACCAGTGTATAGTGCTTCTTCGCCTGCGACTCTTGTTCGATCACCGAGACCGTCGCGCCGAAGACAACCGTCTCCGTGGTTCGCCCCGTGATTTCGATGATACGGGCATCGGCCAACTTGGCTTGCAATTCGACAATGCGCGACTCGATGAAACCCTGACGTTCCTTGGCCGCATCGTACTCGGCGTTTTCGCTCAGATCGCCATGGGCGCGCGCTTCGGCAATGGCTTCGATATTCTTCGCCCGCTCAACTTTGCGCAAGCGATCAAGCTCTGCCTGAAGCGCCTCGTACCCTTTTCGTGTTATCGGTGTCGGCATAGGATCATGACTCCGGCAGACCAGGGGTCCGATGATACTCCTGCAAAGAACGGATGGATAGTTTCTTTTTTACCATCGCTTCGATGCCGAGCACGGCGGCCATCGCCCCCCGCATCGTGGTGTAATACGGCAACCCCTTGTGTAAGGCCTCTCGACGAATCGATATGGAGTCGGAATGGGCCGAGGCGGTCCTTACCGTGTTCACGACCAGCGCCACCTCTCCGTTCTTGATATGGTCGACGATGTGAGGCCGCCCTTCCCTGACCTTGTGGACCGTGGCCACTTCAACGTCCTGCTCTCTTAGATAACCGGCGGTTCCAGCAGTCGCCTGAATCTGAAACCCAATGGCTCGCAGCCGTCTCGCCAGATCCAACGCCACAGACCGATCCTCTGCCTTTACACTAATAAAAGCGGTCCCCGATATGGGAAGACCGGCGCCGGCGCCGGCCTGTGATTTGGCAAAGGCCCAGCCGAAATCGCCGTCGATACCCATCACCTCTCCTGTCGACTTCATCTCCGGCCCCAACAATACATCCACTCCGGGAAACTTATTGAATGGGAACACCGCCTCCTTGACCGACAGATGCGTCGGCTGGGGCGCGTTCGTGAATCCAAGATCCTCGAGTGTCCGCCCGATCATCACCTTCATCGCCAGCTTGGCCAATGGTACGCCAATCGCTTTGCTGACGAACGGCACGGTTCGCGATCCCCGTGGATTCACTTCGAGCACGTAGACGGTCTTGTCTTTCACGGCAAATTGCGCATTCATCAATCCCACAACGCCGAGCTTCAGCGCCAACAGCTTCATTTGGCGCTCGATCTCTTGCACGATGGTCTTCTCCAGCGTGTAGGGCGGCAGCGAACAGGCGGAATCGCCCGAATGGACCCCGGCTTCTTCGATGTGCTCCATGATCCCCGCCACGACGACCGTCTGTCCATCCGAGATAGCGTCGGCATCAACTTCAATGGCATCGGCGAGGTATTTGTCGATCAGCACAGGGTGTTTCGGCGATGCCTTAACGGCGGTACGGACGTACTCCAACAATTCAGCCTCGGCATAGACAATTTGCATCGAGCGGCCGCCCAACACATAGGAGGGTCGGACCATAACCGGATACCCGATCGTGCCTGCGATGCGGACCGCTTCATCCACAGAACGCGCCATTCCGCTTTCCGCCTGCCGGAGGCCGAGCGTATTCAGGAAATCCCGGAACCGCTCACGATCTTCCGCCAAATCGATCGCATCGGGACTGGTGCCGAGAATCTTCACGCCAGCTTTGGACAACGGAAGCGCCAGCTTCAATGGAGTCTGCCCGCCGAACTGCAGCACGACCCCGATCGGCTGTTCCGTCTTGATGATATTGAGCACATCCTCCTCCGTGAGCGGCTCGAAATACAGCCGATCCGAGGTGTCATAATCCGTGCTCACTGTTTCCGGATTGCAGTTCACCATAATTGTTTCAATCGATTCTTCCCGAAGCGCCATGGCGGCATGCACACAACAGTAGTCGAACTCGATCCCCTGTCCGATGCGGTTAGGGCCTCCGCCAAGTATGACGACCTTTTTCCGATCCGACGGCCTGGCCTCGCATTCACTTCCATATGTGGAATAGAGATACGGGGTATGGGCCTCAAACTCGGCTGCACAGGTATCAACCCGCTTATACGTGACGGATCGGCCTGGAACGAGGCCTGTTCCGATTTTTCCGAGTCCCATGCGCGCCTTGCGGACCTTTGCCGGATCAACACCCAGCAATTGGCCGATCCGATCATCTGAAAACCCCTGTTGTTTGGCTTCCCACAGCCATTCACCCGCCGTCGCCAAAGCAGTTGCACCCGCTTTACTCACAAGACCCTGTTCAAAACCGATCAATTCCCGGATCTGCTCGATGAACCAGGGATCGATCTTCGTCATCGCAAAAAGATCGTCATTCGTGAGGCCCAAGCGGATTCCATCGGCAAGATACCAGAGCCGCTCGGGCAACGGCGTACGAAGCATTCGATGGACCTTCTCTAATGCCTCACCTCGATCGAACCCCGAGGGTATCCCTCGATCGAGCCCCACCCGCGATGCTAATCCATTCAGATCCAACTCCAGGGAACGGATGGCTTTCTGCAACGCTTCCTTGAACGTTCGTCCTATCGCCATCGCTTCGCCCACCGATTTCATTTGCGTCGTCAACGTGGGATCGGCGCCTTTGAATTTCTGAAAGGCGAATCGAGGAATCTTCACCACCACATAGTCGACTGTCGGTTCAAAGGATGCCTTGGTCACGCTGGTAATGTCGTTCGTAATTTCGTCCAACGTATAGCCCACCGCCAGCTTGGCTGCGATTTTTGCGATCGGGAATCCCGTGGCTTTCGACGCCAGCGCTGAACTCCTGGAGACCCGTGGATTCATTTCGATGACGACCATGTCCCCGTTCTTCGGATCGATGCCGAACTGGATATTTGAACCGCCGGTATCGACTCCTATCTCTCTGATGATCCGGAGCGCCGCGTCCCGCATCCGCTGATACTCTTTGTCGGTCAATGTCATGGCCGGGGCGACGGTGATGCTGTCGCCGGTATGGACGCCCATCGGATCAAGATTCTCGATGGGACAGACGATGACGACGTTGTCTTTGATGTCCCGCATGACTTCCAATTCATACTCTTTCCACCCGATGACCGACTCCTCGATCAGCACCTGGCTGACCGGACTCATCGCCAGCGCCCAATCGATCAGTTTTTCAAACTCTTCCCGATTGTAGGCAATGTTTCCCCCGGTTCCCCCCATCGTAAAGGACGGGCGGATGATGGCTGGAAATCCGACCATGTCCAGAATTGCGACTGCCTCCTGACGCGTATGTGCGGTACCGCTTTTGGGAACGCGCAAACCGATCCGCTGCATCGCCAGTTTGAAGGCTTCCCGGTCCTCCGCCTTATGGATAGCTTCGGCCGAGGCGCCGATGAGCCGGACACCGTATTTCTCGAGCACGCCGCGTTTGACCAATCCCATGGTCGCGTTGAGCGCCGTTTGCCCCCCCATCGTCGGCAGCAACGCATCGGGCCTCTCACGCTCGATCACTTTCTCGACGACATCCAGCGTAATCGGCTCCACATAGGTGCGGTCCGCCATCTCCGGATCGGTCATGATCGTGGCAGGATTGCTATTGATGAGGATGACCCTATAGCCTTCCTCTTTGAGGGCTTTACATGCCTGTGTGCCCGAATAGTCGAATTCACAGGCCTGGCCGATGACGATCGGACCGGAGCCGATCATAAGAATGGAGCGTATGTCTGTACGTTTTGGCATGTGTTCCTATGAGAAAAAAGCCGGCCGGCTTGACTGGGGCATGGGCCCGACTGGAGGACGGTATGGGTCCGGTATCGTCACCGGCGGTGCAACTTGCCCTCCTGATCCTCGATAGTATTTCATGGCGCCCGGCAACCAGGCTTCGATCTGATTGATACGGGACACATCGGACGGGTGAGTCGACAGGAACTCCGGGATCGTTTGTTTCGATCGGAAACAGGCCTTGTCGATCAGCTGTCTGGGACAGCCGCTCATGCGCTCCCAAAACGGCACGGCTTCGCGGGGATCATAACCGGCCTGGGCCATCAGCCGAAGTCCGATCAAATCCGCTTCTGATTCCTGGCTTCGCCCGAACGGCAGCGACACTCCGACTCCATAGGCGCTCATCGCAGCCATGGCCGCATCCGGACGTCCCGCAGCGGCTCCGGCCGCCAGGGCGCCGACCTGTGCAATGGTCTCCAGTATCCCCCGGCTATACCGTTCCGCTCCATGGCGTTGCAACGCATGGGCAACTTCATGCCCCATCACGGTTGCCAGCCCATCTTCATTCTTCGTGAATTTGAGAATGCCGGTGAATATCGCGACCTTGCCGCCCGGCAGAGCGAACGCGTTGACCATCTTCTCATCATCGATGACGGCAAATTCCCATTGATACTCTGGTTTTGCAGCCGCGGCGGCAATTCGATTGCCGACCCGATGGACCATTTCATTGATTTCCAAATTCTGGCTCAGCCGGGCATTGCGCAAGACTTCATGGAATGCACTGACCCCCATGGCAATTTCTTTTTCTTCAGAGATGTAGATGAATTGGTCGCGGGAGGTGCCCGGCGCGCGAAGACAGCCGGCCAGCATGGACGCAAACCCGACAGCGGCGCCCATATTTAAGAAGCCATACAGCCCCATCACACCTCGAATGCCGCACCCAAGCAGCGCACGGCGCCCGACCGGCTCAGAGACTACATGATCGACAGAACAGTCGTATGCCCCTGTCATGCGGAATTCCTGACATTGCCCGGATACGTCCGATCGGCTCATACGTTCGTTAGGGCATCCAGAGATACATGAATTGCGGCGTACCTCCCCGTGCGAGCGCCATGATATCGAGATCGGCAAATCCCGCCAGCGGACCGGGTACGAGGAGCTTGGAATAGATATTGTTTGAGTACTCGCCCGGACGCTGATAGGTGACCACACGCGCTTCCGGAAGCTTTGCTTTCTTCTTCGCCAGTTCAATAGCATCTTCCAGATACCCGAGATCGTCTACAAGGCCTACCGCCTTCGCTTGATCGCCCGTATAGATGCGTCCATCGGCCAGCTTTTTGATCTGCTCCATCTGCAGCTGCGGACGACCTTCCTGCACAATGGTCAAAAACCGCTGATAGAATGAATCGATCAGGCCTTGAAAGATTGCCCGCTCCTCCGGCGTCATCACGCGAAACGGCGACCCCATGTCCTTGCGGGGACCGGACGTGACCGCGGTCGCTTCAACTCCCACCTTCTCCAGCAATCCTCTGGCATTGATCGTCAGCATGATGACGCCGATGCTTCCTGTAACCGAAGAGGGATGCGCCAACACCGTATCGGCAGCTGCCGCGATATAGTATCCGCCGGATGTACCCAGATCCATAATCGAGGCGATAATCGGAATTTTCTTGGACGCCTTGAACGCTTTGAGTTCGTGATGAATGATGTCCGACGCCGTCACTGTGCCCCCGGGTGAATTGATCCGGAGGACGACGGCTTTGACCTGGTCATCCTGCGTGGCTCTCGCCAACTGTTCCTTGATTCTGGCAAGAAGACTTGGCGCAGGAATCAAGCCGTCCTTCTCCTGTGAACTGATCATGCCGGAGACCTCGATCAGCAAGACCTTGGCCGCTCCCGTGCCGCCGACCTGCATCTCTTGGAGGGGTCCTTGGCCCGGAAGCAACGTAAAATTGAATGTGCAACCTGACACCGACAATCCGACGAACAACAATGCAAGAAACCGGTTACGCATGGTGGGTCTCCATAAGACGGACGAATTCCTCGAACAAATAGGCCGAATCATGAGGTCCCGGAGAGGCTTCCGGATGATACTGCACCGAAAATACAGGCCGGTCCATACAGACCATGCCCTCGATCGAATGATCATTCAAGCTGAGATGCGTGACCGAAAGTCTTCCATACTTGGTATCAATCGTCGGCGGACTATTCGGCGCCTCGCTAAACGACACAGGAGTCTTGACGGCAAAGTTATGGTTCTGCGATGTGATCTCAACCTTCCGGCTCCGTAAATCAATCACCGGATGATTCGCGCCATGATGTCCGAACTTGAGCTTATAGGTTTCAAGCCCGAGCGCAAGCCCTAAAATCTGATGTCCCAAGCAAATGCCGAAGATCGGATAACGGCCGATCAACGTCCGCACGGCTTCCACGGCATACGGAACACCTTCCGGATCGCCGGGACCATTGGAAAGGAAAATGCCGTCCGGCTTGCGGGCGTCGATCTCGGCAGCCGTCGTTGACGCCGGCACGACGGTGACCTGACAACCGACATCGACCAGCCGGTTCAAAATATTCTGTTTGACTCCAAAATCATAGGCGACGACCTGCCAGGGTCGGCGGTGCTGTCTCTCCGATCTGCTCCCGCCTCCCTCCGGTGTCCACGCGCCAGATCCGGCCTTCCATTCATACGACCGCTCACACGTGACCTCAGCCGCTAAGTCCCGCCCAACGATTCCAGGCGCGTTCCGCGCTTTGGCCACAGCCTGTGCCGCATCGAGTCTTCCGTGTGTAATGACCCCTTGCTGCGATCCATGTTCACGCAAATGCCTCGTCAACGCTCTGGTATCGAGCCCTTCGATCGCTACAACTTTCGCTTGCGTCAAATACTCGTGAATCGTGTGTGTGCCCCGCCAATTGCTGGCCAGCCGGCTGGCCTCCATCACCACAAACCCCTCCGCCCACAGGCGGCGTGACTCACTGTCCTCCGGTGTTGTCCCGTAATTCCCGATATGGGAACAGGTCATCGTGATGATCTGCCCCTTATAGGATGGATCGGTCAGCACCTCCTGATAGCCGGTCATGGCCGTGTTGAATACGACCTCCCCGACCGTATCGCCTTCGTACCCGAGCGCGCGCCCTTCAAAGCATGCGCCGTCCGCCAATGCCAACAGCGCTTTTTTCATGAGGCCTGCCCGCTCGGAAAGAACGTCCGTTTTGACTTTATTCCAACCAACAGAACCCCCAATACTAAATTGACGATATCGAGAACCCGAATTGGCATCAAGACACGAAATAACGACTCGAAGGCTGCCTTCTTGGCCGTCTCCTCTTGTGCCGCAAAGGCCTGCGCTTGGAGTATAGCAGCCTGAGGATGCAGCGCCAGAATCACAACTCCGGCGATCGCCACCATCAGAACCAATACGATCGCCTCTCCTCGCTCAACGGCTGCCACCGGCTCTCCACTCCGCCAGCGGTAGAGGGACGCAGCACACAGCACCACCATGGCCCCGATCACGAATCGATGGTACCCCTCGAACGCTCGCGTCAGAAACAATCCGCCTGAGTCCTGTCCGCCGAACGTATTGAACACCGCCGGGATCACCGCTCCGACCAACACCACCATCCCGCCAATCCACACACCCAGCGCGAGCCATTCAAGCGTGAAACAGCAGAGCAATCCCCAATAGGCCACGCGCCGCACTCTTCTATGATTCCA
>MSXM01000027.1:0-18593 GCA_002083565.1 Nitrospira sp. ST-bin4
GACTAAGATTGAGCTATATATCTATTTCACGAAATTATTGCAAGACCCATTTTCCCACAACCATCGAGAACAACCCGAAAATAACCTGCAGCTTGCCCCTTTTCATAGAGACCGCTGTCCGCTCGGCACACAGCACCCGCATCACACCGGTTTTAGACACTCGCCCGACACCAGCCTGAGTCTTTCGCCCCAGCGTCATAATGTCCTCTTCCCGTTCGCCCTCACTGCCGGTTTGTGCCATAATCCTAACATGATTCTGAAACGCTGGCTCGTCGGCGATCCCCTAAAGACGGCACAAGCACGGCACGAACGGCTCTCGAAAACCATCGCGCTTCCGATTTTTTCATCGAACGCGATCTCCTCGGTCGCATACGGGACCGAAGAAATCCTGTTAGTGCTCGTCCTCGCCGGCACGGCAGCCGTGGCCTGGTCGATTCCCGTCAGTCTGGCCATTCTGTTTCTCGTGCTCGTCCTCACCATTTCCTATCGACAGATCATTTATGAGTATCCTGAGGGAGGCGGCGCCTACATTGTTGCAAAGACGAATCTCGGCGAGAGGCCGGCCCTGATGGCTGCCGCAGCCTTGATGATCGACTATGTCTTGACCGTCGCCGTTAGCGTTGCTGCTGGAATCGCCGCCCTCACTTCAGCCATCCCCAGCCTATTCATACACCGGGAAGCATTAGGACTGATCGCCATCGTCTTTATGGTGGTCATAAACCTCCGCGGCGTCCGAGAGTCGGGAACGTTTTTCGCCATCCCAACCTATTTCGCCATTGGAGCACTTGGGCTGCTGGTCACCGTCGGCACCCTGTACTCCTTCACCAGCCCTGGCCTCACTCCCCCCTCGACGAATCCTGAAATGCCTGGGAAAGCGATGGAAAGTCTCACCCTCTTCTTGATTCTTCGGTCGTTTGCCGCAGGCTGTTCGGCCGTGACCGGCATGGAAGTGATCTCCAACGGGGTGAAAGCGTTTCGCCACCCCGAATCGAAGAATGCCGCCGCCACGATGATCTGGATGTCTGTCATCCTGGCATCGCTGTTCATGGGCGTCAGCTGGATGGCCTATCACTACGGCATTCTTCCCAAAGTGGACGAAACGATCATGTCGCAACTGGCCCGTCTCACGTTCGGCACCGGGGCGATCTATTACACCATCCAGATCGCCACCATGGCGCTGCTGGTGCTGGCGGCCAACAGCGCCTTTGCCGGATTCCCGCATCTAGCTTCGATCCTGGCCCGGGATGGATTCATGCCGCACCAGATGGCCACGTTCGGCGATCGCCTAGTGTTTTCGAACGGCATCATCATCCTCGGCTTTTTCGCCTGTCTCCTGTTGGTCATTTTTGAAGGCGATACCCATGCGTTGATCCCGTTGTATGCCATCGGGGTGTTCGTCTCGTTCACGCTTTCTCAAGCCGGCATGGTCAACCGCTGGCTGACCAAAAAAGGGAAACATTGGCGGAAGAAACTGGTTATTAACAGCATCGGCGCCGTTACGACCGGGATCGCCACCGTTATTATCGCCAGCACCAAGTTCATGCAGGGTGCCTGGATCGTCTTTGTGCTTGTGGCGATCTTAATCCTCACGTTCCAGGGCATTCGCTCTCACTACCGGGCCGTATCAGAACAAATCACACTGGACCGCAGGGGATCTCGGCCCCCGCTGCCTCGACGCAATATCGTGGTCATTCCGGTCAGCGGAGTGAATCGCGCCGTGGTCCGTGCCCTGGACTACGCGAGAAGCCGTCCCGGTGAGATTCGCGCCGTGTATGTCGATCTTGACCCGGAAGAAAGCGCCAAGGTCAAGATTCAATGGGCCCAATGGGGTGGCGGTGTCAATTTGATCGCCCTCCCCTCTCCCTATCGTTCAGTCCTGGGATCCCTCCTCGAGTACGTCGAGGAAATTCTGGAAAAAGACCAGAACACCTGGGTGACCGTCGTGATCCCGGAAATTCTTCCGGCCCGCTGGTGGCAAAACATCCTGCACAACCAACGCGCCCTGATGCTCAAGGGCGCACTCCTCTTCAAGGAACGGGTGATCCTCATGGATGTGCCGTTCCATCTGACGCGATGATCAGGGAACGTGAAGCGTATCTTGTGAAGCCCGCTTCGACTCCGCGAGGCCCTCGGCTTCGCCGCGAGGCGAGCGCGCGTATTTCGCAGGCTCGGACCTCGTGCTTCGTTCTGTTTGCTTCATGCCTGTCCATGGCTGCTCCTGCCCATGCGTTCAAAATTGTGGAACCCGCAGAAAGCGCTGCACTGATTGCTGGAAGTACCGTGACTGCTCAGGTCGATGTGGGAAAAGACCGCGGCATCGTCGCGGTGCGCTACTACTGGTATAGCGGGCAGGACGAAGCATTGGTCGAACAGGATGACGCCACCGCCACCGGCTCCATCGTTGCACCCGTTGCCTCTATCGGGCTGGCCGAACACAACCCACCCTTCGGTGGCCGCCTGTTGATCCCCACGGATGGCATCGGACCGATGCGGCTCCTGGCCGTGGCTGAAATCTCACGTGGACGTCTGGGCACACGGTCCGTCTTCGACGAAGTGATGGTACAGGTTGAACCCAAGGCCGCCCTGGCCACGATCGACTTTGCAACCGACAAGCCGCTCCAGCTCGGGCGGGCCGGACAATCCTCGGCCTTCGGCCACGTGGATTCTCTAGGTAAGATTTTCGAGTTACCGGTCGTCGGTGAGTTCGCCGACGGCATCGTCCGCCGGATCAGCGCTCCGGAAACCGGAACCACTTACGAGTCTTCAAATCCGAATGTCATTACAGTTTTGTCCGGCGGACTACTCCAGATCGTGGGCAACGGCAGAACAGTGCTGACTGTGACCAACCGCGGCAAGCAGGCTCTGCTCGATGTAGATGTGAACGTCAACGACGAGCCAAACGCACCGCCGATCGCCGATGCGGGGATAAGCAAAACCGTGAGAGCCGGATCAAAAGTCAAATTGAGCGGGCTGAAAAGCCGCGATCCCGAAGGCGAAGCCCTCTACTACACCTGGAGCCAGCTGCGCGGCAGCAAAGTGTCGCTGCTCGACGCAAACAACGCCGAGGCCTCCTTCCTCGCCCCGCATGTCTCAGAGCCGAGAACCTATCGATTCAAGCTGCGCGTGACGGATAAGAAGGGGGCAGATAGCCTACCGGTGTTTGTGGACGTGACGGTGGAGCCGTAGAAAGTGTGAGGCGCCGTTCGTGAAACGTATTTCGTCAAGAAGGGATTGTCTTCTCGTAGGTTTGGCGGCTTCGGTGGGGATCTTCACCATGGCATCCAGTTAGCTTCAAGCATTTGCCCTCAATGGTTCCTTCGCCTATGCTGACATTATTTCAGACGTAGTCTCCCAGGCGAAGGAACCGATCATGGCAACGCTCACGATCTCTCTCTCGGATGAGGAACTTCGGCGGTTGCAAGCGCTGGGTAAGTGCGAAGCTCTGTTGGCAGCCCGCTGACATATTCCGTGCCGCCGCCAAGTGCGTGATGAATAAACACGCCGAGCTCTATCGACGCCTGTCATAGTCCCAACTCACTTGCCTGCCGGCTCTGCTACTGGATATCGCCCAGAGGATGCACGACCCATTTGCCGAATTGGCGGAAATCATCGTCAAAAGCAAACGCCGTCCCGATGCCGAGCCGTTTCATGATTGCGAAGCTGGTGCAATCCGTAAAGCTGAACCGCTTATCCGAATACTGACGGAAGATGGCCCAAGCTTTTTCCTCGTCGGCTTGAGTCATTCGAATGACGGGAGTGGTGGTCTCACCCAGCAAGCGGATTCCAAATTGCAGGGCTTGCTCGTACCCAAGCCGCATGCGAAGGAGCGTGACGGTTTCATGGACGATCATATTACTGGTAACGAGAAGTCGATCCGTGGATTGGACGTACTGTAGCGCCTGATGATGCAATCGATCGGTTTGATCCGCGAGGGCAAAGAACGCCGAGGTATCAACGAAGACGGACTTGCGGAACGATTGGGTGGGCAGGCTCACGGCTTCCCGTGCAGGTAGGTGTCGTGCTCAACGCTGATATCGGTAAACCCGCTGGCCCCGATTCCTGAGAGAGACAGGAGGGACTTTTTCTGACGAGCCACCCGCTTTTGCAGGCTCAGCCGCTGGGCTGTCACGGTTCGCTTAACTTGAGTTTTGCGCCGTTTACTATGAGGTGCCATATCCCACCCTCTGTGCTGATGGCGTTATGATACCGCAGTCCATCAGTGTTCACAATGATCGGCCATTGTTTCAACTACACCTCGCTCAACCGCATCGGCCCGTAGGTCATGCGGGCTTTCTTCAACTCTTTGACGTGCTGCCGCAACGACGGACCGAACTTGGACAGTGACACCGCTTTGCAATGAGGCTCGATCCTGCGTTCGATCTGCTCAATCGCCTCTGCCAATTGGCCGACCATTCGGCGGCCCGAGCCGGTGAGCCAGCCGAGGTGGCGATCGGCATAGTGGAGGTCTTGGAGCGAGTAGCGGACGGACTCGACTTCTTCCAGACATCGAAAGCGGGCCCGCTGCAGATCGTGCGGCGTCAGCCCCGCGAGCTTCCACCGCCCCGATCCGCCAGGCCCTGATGCCCATGTCGAGAGTCGCTCAAACAGCATAGCGCCGATCGTGAAGGTAAACGTCGCGTGGAGAATCCCGCGGAGCGGACGGAGGCTCCGGCGCCAGGGCGAATAGAAAATCTGCTGATGGTGGTCGCCGTGATACATCACATATTTGCGCAGCAGAAGATTCAGATGGTGGTGGCTGTTCTCATGGATCAAATCGTCGATTAAATCCAGATTGTCCCGATCGAAACAATTGATGAACGACAATCCCGGTCGATGGCGATAGCTGAAACTCACCACACCCTTCGCCTTGAGCGGCACAATTCGCGAAGTCAGTAAGGCCAGCACCCCAGACCCTTCAGACCAGGCTGCTTGGATCGTCTCCCAAGCCCGGCTGATCCGTTCCGCCTGCTTCTGCTCTGTTCGGACAATCGCCCGAGGCTGCCGGTCTTTCCCATAGACTAACGTCGGACCGATCGTCACCGGACACTGTCCGGCCTCCAGCGCCGCCTCTGTCGCCTGAGAGGTCCAGATCCATTCACCCTGCCCACCCCATGCGGTCCATAACTCAGAGGTCTTTCGACCGATGCGCACTGAAATCCCACTCGTCCCGATCAGAAACGTCCCCTGGCCGGACGCTCGTTTCAGACCGCCGCACACCTCGGCAGGAGCCTCGCGCCACTGTCCGGCAATTCCGACCGAAATACCATTCCCTGCTTCCGCCCGCTCGAAGTTGGCATCGAGTATTGCCGGTACTTCCCATCGCGGCACCGTGCGCTGTTTGCACCACTTCACGGCGAGTCTCGGATCGAACAGGATTGATTCCTGCGTCAATTCACGCGCCAGCCTCCGGCACAAACCTGCGAGCCGCTTCTCAAGCCCGGCCGCACGAGGACGGCCCAGAGGAAACAGATCGTGGAGGTAACTGTTCTCAAAAAACTTCTCCTGGCATTCCGTAAAGAGTTGCTGCGTGAATTCGGCCCGGTCCGGCTCTCGTTCCCATTGCTGGAGAATGTCCAAAAAATAGACGAGATCGTTGAGCGATTCGATCCATCCGGCCACCTTCCAGTTGGAATAGCTTTCGACTGGAAGCGATCGGCTGAGGATCTGAAACAATCCGACCGGAAGGCCATACCGGGAGGAAAGATCCGGATATTCGGTTTGAAGCTCTCGACAGAGATCCTGTAAGAGCCGCTGCATCGAGAGACGATACTCATCGGTCAGGCGGGTGAGAAGCGGTAACTCCAAAAGGGGCATCGTGGATGACTCAACAATGGGTGACGTGGAGGACTGTAGCGCAGTGGAGAGACGGCTGCAAGAAAGAGCGACGAAGAAAATCCCGACGCGGACGACGAACCAGACTTTGCCGGTACTATCGTCCGCGCCGTCGTGTTACCAAGCCTGCTAGCAGTTTATTGACAAACTACATGGCGATACCAAAACCACCATCGTCCAGAAGATCGCCCGGAGAATCTGAATTTCCATCAGGCTGTTCAGAAAGGCTGTCCAGCAAGGCCGCAGCAAGCGAAGAGGCGAGGCATACGCTGCTGTACGTTGAGCCTCTACGCGCCGCGAGAACGCCGCTGGCAGCCTTTATCAACAGCCTGCTAGGCAGCCTTGGCGTGAGGATGGAGTGCCGGCATATGCGCACCTGACTTGAGCGCTTCCGCGGCATTCAACCGTTGGCGCATCCGATTGTGAGCGATGAGCGGGTCGACGACGTTACCGCAGGCAACGCATCGCAAACCCCGCATCCACATCGGCAAAAAACTCTCACGCATGTCGATCAGATTGTCTATAACCATAAGACCGTGACATCTCGAGCAATTCATGGAAGGCCTCCTGGCAACAGGTGGCATCTCACCTTGTTCATTCTGCGATGCCCATGTGTACCTCAAGAGAAGCAATCAGGATGCCAGGTGCTCTCCTTACGCTCTTGCGCGTTTATGCGGGGAATCGTAGAGTGCCGGCCTAAAAGACCGTCAAACTGACAAAAATTTGGACTGAAATGACCGTATGGGACAAAATTGGCTCGGCATTATCCTCTCTTTGCATAAAGGGTTATTGGAAAGAGGGTAGTCACTAGTGTCGCTGAACAGGCTGGAAATCGAGCAGGCCGTGATGGAAATCGCGCCGATTCTACGTGGAGGCTGGATTCAAAAAATTCAGCAACCCGCCCCCGATACCCTCCTCTTGGACATTCGTGTGCCAGGACAGACCCATCGCCTGCTGATTTCCTCCAGGCCGGACACGTCCCGCTTACATCTGACCAACCACCCGCTCCAAAACCCACCGACCCCCCCGGCCTTTTGCCAGTTCTTGAGGGCACATTTCCAAGGAGCCAGAATCGACGGCATCTGCCAAGTACCGAACGACCGCATCGTGGAAATTCACTGTGCCTGCAAAGCAGGCACACACACAATCGTGTGCGAGCTGACCGGAAAAAGAGCCAACATACTGATACTTGATGCCAACAGGCTGATACTTCGAGATTTAGCGAATCAGAGAGACCTCATCGCGCAGCCGTATGTCTATCCGGCGCAACGTGGCAAGGATGGGCAAGAGACATGGCCGAATCGTTTTCCCGGCGCCCTCAGCGGAGATTTTCCCATCTCGGCTGAAATCGATGCTTATTACCGGGATAAGGAATTCACGCTCGCCGTCGACGATGCCAAAGAGGCACGGCTGCGAGTGTTGAGAACCACGCTCAAGAAAGAGCATCGGCGGATTCAGGCATGGCGGGAAGACTTGGACCGGGCCGCCAAGTACCGTGACTATGCCCGCTATGGAGAATTAATCAAAGCCAACCTGGGAACAATAGCCAAAGGAGCCGATCACATTACGGTTACCGATTATTTCGATGAACAATTACCGGAAGTCACGATTCCGCTCGACCGCACAAAATCTTCTCAAGGCAACATGGACGACTATTTCCGAAAACATCGAAAACATATGGCTGCCGAACGGGAGCTGACGCCGCGCATCGAGCAGGCGGAACGCGAATTGGAACGATTCCTGGCAGAACTTTCAGCGCTTGAGCAGGGAACCTGGACTCCACCTGCCGCCTCTCCTTCCAGCTCCAGCATCAAAGCACGAGTCACGACGCACACCAACCGGCGGTCCGGCGAAACACAGCGGCGCGGTCCGTTTCGTCGCTTTATCTCTGCTGACGGATTGCCGATCTTTGTCGGACGCAATGCCCGAGAAAATGATGAGCTGACTTTCGGCTTAGCCAAGAGCGACGACCTCTGGCTCCATGCCCGAGGTACACCAGGCTCTCATGTCATCGTGCGGCTGGGAAAAGGGACCGATCCACCGGTCGAAACTCTGCGTGACGCCGCGACGCTGGCATTGCTGTACAGCGACTTAAAGAAAAGCGGCAAAGGCGAGGTCGTCTATACCAGGCGCAAGTGGGTGAAAAAGGCCAGGGGCCAGGCACCCGGTGCCGTGACCATCACTCAAGAAAAATCGCTGCATGTCAGTCTGGACAAGACCAGACTGGATGCCTTGAAGGTTCGCTCGGCCGGCGAGTAAACACTCCCTACCGTCCCCTTTCTTCCGTTCCCAAGGCATGCTAGAGTGCCCACATATGGGCACATCTTCCGACTCACTCGATCCCTTGACCATCACCCACACCTTAACCGCGTGCAAGAGCCTGCGCGAGTTCGACCAACGACTCAGCCACGAGCTAAAAGAAGTGCTTCCCTGCGATCTCGTCGGTTTCTACCTTTATAGCCAATCGACACAAACATTTGCCCCGATCTCTGCTCCACTCACCGACCCGAATTGTCCGGGCTATATGGTCGGTCAGTTACCTGCAGACGGGACCATGAAAGAAACAGCCGTCAGGCATGGGCGCGCCCTTCTCACACATAGCCTCGCGGATTCTCCTTGGACAGAAGCCGTAGGCTTGAAGACAGCCCCCTTCACGACTGCGTCCGTGATCGTTGCCCCGCTCATTGAGTCTGCCTTCGCCGCCGATCAGCCCGCTCGCACCGTTGCGGTCATGACCGTCGTGGCCCCTGGCCGATCCGGCGCCTTCACTGACCACGACCGTCAGTTTCTTGAACAACTCGGCATACAGCTGGGGCCGGTGCTCCAGAACATCCTGGCGTCCGAGGAGCGTGACGCACTGATGGCAATCAACAGACAGGTCGTTGTTGGAACGATGACGATCGAGCAACTCATGCCGGTCGTGAGGGACGTGTTGCATGGGATCGTCCAGCAGGACATGACCGGCTTGGTCCGATTTGTCCAGTCACCTGAGGGTCCGTGGTTCGACATCCTGTACCAAGACAGTGTTGAGGTCGATCTCGCACAACTCCGCCAGTTTCCGTTTGAACAGATGGCCCCTGCTGAAATGCTGGTCACCGGGAAACCTCTGTTGACCACCGGACATAACCATACTCATTTCCCGGAGCGAACCTACATCGAATCCGTCGGCATTCTCTCCTGCATCCTTTGCCCCTTGATCGTGCGCGGGGCGCCCTACGGGTTCTTGGCCATCGGCAGCAAACGGCGCAACGCCTTTTCCGAGCGAGATGTGGCGTTCACCGAACAAATCGGATTTCACCTCTCGCAAGCTGTTACCAACTTCACAGCCTACGAAGAAATTCGAGTCCTCAAGGAACAGCTCGAACAGGAGAACGTCTACTTGCGCGATGAGATCAAAGCGTCCGTCGATTTCAAAGCCCTGGTCGGCGAGAGCGCTGCTTTGCAGAAGACGCTCAAACTCATTGAACAAGTCGCACCGACTGATTCGACCGTCCTCATCACAGGGGAAACCGGCACAGGGAAAGAGCTGGTCGCACAGGCCATCCACTGCCTCTCGCCGCGAAAAGAGAAACCGTTGATTACGGTGAACTGCGCCGCATTGCCGCCGACCTTGATTGAATCCGAGCTATTCGGCCATGAGAAGGGCGCATTTACGAATGCGACGGCCCGAAAAATCGGCCGATTCGAGCTGGCCGATGGTGGCACCATCTTCCTGGACGAAGTGGGCGACCTGCCGCTCGACTTGCAAGCCAAGTTTTTGCGGGTGATTGAAGCGCAGGAACTGCAGCGGGTCGGCGGCACGCAGACGATCAGGGTGAATGTGCGCGTACTTGCCGCCACCAACGTCGATGTGGAGGAGGCCGTCAGGAAGGGACAGTTTCGCTCAGATCTCTTTTACCGATTGAACGTCTTTCCTGTGCGGGTTCCGCCGCTCAGGGAACGGCGCGATGACATCCCGTCGCTCACACGGCACTTTGTGAAGAAATATAGTGAACGGCACCGCCGGCCCATCACACGGGTTGCTCAAGGGACATTGAAAGCACTCGCATCCTATGACTGGCCAGGAAACGTGCGCGAATTGGAGCACGTCATTGAGCGTGCGGTCATCGTCAGTCGCGAACCAGTTCTCGTCATTGACGAACTCGCACGGCCGGGTGAGGATATGACTAAAGCGGCCGCCCCTCGTACGCTGGCCGATGCCGAACGCATCCATATTCTCGAAACCCTCCGTCAGACCAATGGCGTCTTAGCCGGCAAGCACGGCGCCGCAGCCCGCCTGGGGATGAAGCGATCGACACTGCAACACCGGATGAAAAAACTCGGCATTCGACGCGGCTCAATTCACTCAAAATGATTGCCCATATATTGGCAGTCACTCTACATCTGCCAACATATCGGCAGAGTTTTTGGTATCGTCCTTCGCGCGCATCGGTCATGTCCTCCCCACTTCTCCGACCAACTTCGACGACTTGCGAGTAGCTGACCGGTCATGTTCCGGATTGGCACTGTCCCTGCTTTGATTTCCCGGCATGACGCCGGACACTTCTCTGACTCCTGAATACGTCTGCCGTACTATCGAAGAACACTTCGCGACACGGCAAGCTGAACTTCTGCCGTCCGGTGAACAGAGCAAAGATGGGAGACGGTTCTCTTGGTGCGGCGACGTGTTGGAATTCTTTACTGAAGGGCTGGCCGAACGTTTGGCAGCCAGAGGCATCACCTTCTCAAAATCCTTTCCAGGGCCCTTTCGGCTTTGGGATGAAGAGCAATCGGCAAACGGCGAGCATGTGCGGCGGTTCTGGACAACAGCTCTATCCCAAGGCTGTCCCATCGCCCGCCTCTGCACCTATTTTTTCCATCGGCACGACCGGGTAACTCTTCCCCAGCTCCCGAAGGTCGTTGCGTACCCTCCTGACCATCCAGACCCCGAGGCAGAACCATGAACTACGTTGCCCTCAAGATGCTCTTCGGCGATCGTGCCAAATATCTCATGTTGCTCTGTGGATTGACCTTTGCCGTGATGTTGATCGTGCAACAAGGCTCAATTTTCTGGGGCCTCATGATGTGGTCCCAAGCCAACATCAGCAATCTCAATGTGCCGATCTGGGTCACGGATCCCGGCATAGCCCAGGTAGACGAAGTCAAACCCATCGCCAGCACCGGGGTCGATCGCGTCAGAAGTGTCGACGGAGTGGAATGGGCGGTCCCGTTGTATAAAGGGCTGCTTCGGGCTCGCCTCGCTGGTGGGGACTACCACCAGATCACCTTAACCGGGCTCGAATCGGCCACACTGATCGGTCGTCCCTCCCAAATCCTTGAAGGTCGGTTCGAAGACATTCTGCAACCGGATGCCGTGGTCCTTGATCAGTGGGCCGTCGAACGGATGGGCGGTCCGACAGTCGTCAAGGTCGGGACTATCTTTGAGTTGAACGACAAACTCGCCCGAGTCGTGGCAATTGCCAAGACTCAGAAGAGCTTCACAAATATCCCCGTCGTGTACACCACCTACGAACGCGCGATGCGGTATGTTCCGCGCGAACGCCGCATACTCTCCTATGTCCTGGCAAAAGCCAAGGATGGTGTTCCGGTTGAAGACGTGGTCCAACGCATCCGCGCCCAGACCGGCCTGGGTGCGTTCACCGAGGAAGAGTTCGGCTGGAAAACGATCATGTGGGTGCTCAAGAACACCGGCATCGGCATCAACTTCGGCACGACGATTCTCCTTGGATTTATTGTCGGAATGGCCATTGCAGGACAAACATTTTATCTGTTCACGGTTGAAAACCTGCGGCAGTTCGGCGCGCTGAAGGCTATGGGGGCCTCAACCTTCACTCTGGCACGCATGATTCTACTCCAAGCCTTTACGGTGGGGCTCACCGGCTACGGGGTCGGGATAGGGCTCGCCACAGTGTTTGGATTTCTGACGGCTAGCGGTGGCAACTTGCCGTTTGCCGAGACCTGGCAACTCCTGCTGATGGTCCTGGTGGCATTACTCGCCATTTGTACATTTTCAGCCTTGATCAGCATTATCAAGCTCGCACGGCTAGAGCCAGCGATTGTCTTTCGGTGAACACGATGGACAACCACTCACAATCGGCCGCAGTGCGTGCCCGTGGCATCGTGAAATCATTCGGCACCGGTGACACGCAGGTCACGGTGCTCAAAGGTATCGATCTCGATATCTATCTGGGCGAATTGCTGTTGCTCGTCGGCGAGTCGGGTGGCGGCAAGACGACCCTCTTGTCGGCCATCGCCGGAATCCTCGACATCGATGCCGGCGATATCGATGTGCTGGGCGTTCCGCTCAGCGCACTGCCGGCCGGAAGACGCACGCAGTTTCGCGGCCAAACCATGGGGTTTATCTATCAGCAATTTAATCTCCTGCCGGCGTTGACGGCGGCTGAGAACGTGGCCGTCCCGCTCCTGATCCAGGGGATCGGACGCGCAGAGGCTCTGCGGCGAGCACGCATCCTGCTGGACCGTGTGGGTCTTGGCGAGCGGGCAGAATTCCTCCCTAAAAACCTGTCCGGCGGGCAGCAACAGCGCGTCGCGATCGCTCGGGCCCTGGTCAATGAACCGCGTCTGCTCATTTGCGACGAGCCGACCGCCGCTTTGGACGGGCCGAACGGACAAAAGATTATGGAACTGCTGCGCGATGTCGGCCGCTCTCCGGATCGATGCGTCATTGTTGTCACACACGACAGCCGGATCTTTCACTTCGGCGACCGGATGGCCAATCTCACAGACGGACGGATTGTGGGCATCGAACGGATCGGACAGGAAGGAACAGTATGATCATCGCGAAACGGTTAAGCATCTGGATCGCTCTTCTCGGAGTGGGATTCACGATATGGGCCTTGCTGGGTGCCAACAAGAAGGACCCCATGCCGACGCCTATTTCGGAACCTCCCCGGTCTCCCTATGAACATGCCGTAGCGGCCTCCGGAATCATCGAAGCGGTGAATGAAAACGTCCGCATCGCGCCTCCGGTGGCCGGATTGATTACCAAGGTGTTTGTGAAAGTTGGCGATCAGGTCACAACACAGGCTCCGCTGTTCCAACTAGATGATCGGGAATTACGCGCGCAGCTCTTGACCCGTGAAGCTGCCATTCCCCCCCTACAGGCGCAGATCGATGAGCAGAACTACAAAATCGGCGATCTTGAGACCCAATTACACCGCCTCCAATCGGTACACGATGAGCGAGCCGTGAGCGAGGATGATCTCAAGCGCACCTGGTACGCACTTGAGATGGCCAAACGCGGCGAGCAGCGGCTTCAAGCCAGCCTCAAACAGGCCATGGCTCAGCGGGATGAAGCCGCCATCCTCCTGACTCGTCTGACTGTACGGGCGCCGCGAAGCGGCACGCTATTACAAATCAACGTTCGGGCGGGAGAATACGCAACGCTTGGACCGAGCGAGCCGCTCATGCTGTTGGGCGAAACCGAACAGCTGCAAGTCCGTGCCGACGTCGACGAAGTCAACGCCCCGCTCGTCACTCCGCAAGCCGGAGGCACGGCCTCCATCAAGTCCTTGGCTGACCGGAAAATTCCACTGACGTTCGTACGGATCGAGCCCTACGTGATCCCTAAGAAATCGCTCACGGGGGAGAACACAGAACGAGTTGACACCAGAGTGCTGCAAGTTATCTATCGGTTCGAGCGTCCGTCCTTCCCGGTCTATGCCGGGCAGCAGGTCGATGTGTTCATTGAGCGACATCCCTCACGCACGACTGACGAAACACCATCTTCTCCAGTTGCCCCCACGGAGCAGCCATTATGAGATGCACAACGTCTGCTCTTGGAATCATCCTGACTGCGTTGGTTCTTTCCTCCTGTGTGCAAGGAAACGACTACCAGCGACCCAAGACTGAGACACCGGACAGCTGGTCCCGACTCGCACCCGGCGCCGCCACAGCTTCATCCAATCGTGTGCCGGAAGCGGCCTGGTGGAAAACGTTTCAGAATGACGAACTCTCGGAACTCATCGAACGGGCCCTTCAGCACAATCACGATGTGAAACGAGCGGTCGCACGAATCCTCGAAGGCCGGGCCTCCATAATGTCCGCAACAGCCGGCCTCTTCCCGCATTTAAACCTCTCCAGTTCCTACACCAACATCGGGGTATCTGAGAACACCTTGGCGGGGTTGGGATTGGCGACGGGCCAGCGACCAGGCCCATCGATCTTTGCGACACCGGGAACCACCTTCGGCCTCTGGAACGGCGCGATGGACCTGCGCTGGGAAATTGACTTCTGGGGCCGTATCCGACGAGGCCGCGAGGCCGCGCAGGCCGAGTCCAAAGCGATTGAGGAAGACGCTCGCGCCGTTGCGCTCTCACTCATCAGTGATGTGGGGCAATCTTATTTTCGCATCAGAGAACTGGATGAGCAGGTCGACATTGCCACACGCACCCTCGCCATTCGCCGAGAATCTCTGGAAATCATCCAAAAACGAACCACGGCCGGTTTGGCCTCGGAACTGGACGTCAAACGCACCGAAGTGCTGGTGGCTGAAGCGGCAGGCCTTCTCCCCGACCTGACAAGATTGCGGGCCATTGAATCTCACCGGCTTGAAGTCCTGACAGGAATGACCCCAGGATCGCTCGACCTTGCTCGTAAACCTCTTCGTGCCGTCATTGCTCAACCGGATATTCCAGTGGGACTTCCCTCTCAGCTTCTTGAACGACGCCCCGACATTCTCCAAGCGGAAGCCACTCTCGTGGCCTCCAATGCCCGTATCGGTCAAGCACGCGCCTATTTCTTCCCGACTCTCATGATTACCGGGCAAGGCGGGCTTCAGAGCACTGACTTTGCGAAGTGGTTTACCGGCAACAGTTTCAACTACAGCATTGGCCCATCGGTCACCCTACCCATCTTTCAAGGAGGGACGAACCTCGCCCGCCTCGATCAGGCTGAGTCCCAATACCAGCAGTTGCTGGAGAGTTACCGCCAGACCATTGCACAGGCCTTTAGAGAGGTGGCAGATTTGCTGACTTCTGTACACGCACGAGGTGAGCAACTCATCCATCAACGGGCACAGCTGACCGCAGCCCAGGAAGCCATGCGATTAGCTCTGGTCCGCTACCGCAACGGCATGGTCAATTACTTGGATGTACTTGATGCACAACGGGTAGTCCTAACGGCTGAAACCCAATTGGTCCTGACCGAACGATCTCGCCTCACCGAACTGGTCAGCCTGTTTAAGGCGCTAGGAGGTGGATGGATTCCTTCCGATGCTCCGCCCGCCTCCTGATCCCCTGCGGAAACGAAAGTTTTCCTCGCCTTGAACTCGCCGCGGCACTATTATGTGCGGTAGGAGCCTTACATGCCGGAAAATCAGCCTAGTCCGCCTGTAGCTGTTTTACCAACGATTCTAGTCGTCGATGACGAGCCATCGATCATCAAACTGTGCAAAGCCTTGCTTGAAGGAGCCGGGTTTACGGTGCTTCAGGCCGAGGGCAGCTCCGACGCTCTCAAAATCTGCACGGAGCATCAGGGGCCGATCGATCTTCTGCTCACCGATCTCATCTTGCCCCCACCCGGTTTTCAACTGGCCTCCAGTTCAAATCCGTTCCCTCATGTGCATGGCCTGGAGCTGGCCATCCGGGCCGCTGCCATCCGCAAAGGTCTTCATGTCATTCTGATGTCCGGCAACCCGGAAAAGGACCTGGCGAGTCACGGAATCAAACGCGGAACACTGCCATTTCTGGCAAAACCGTTTGAACAAGACCGGTTAATCCACCTGGTTCAGGACGTCCTTGCGCAGCCGGCATCGTCCCTTGATGTCTCAGGACATGGGAAAGCCGCCAACGACGTCGATTGGTTCGGTTGAAATACGTGACGCAGGTGACGGTTGAGGCTGGACCCTGCTGAGCCCCTCTAATCCCCTCACCCGAAACGTTGACCTCAGACTTGCTGTCGCTCCGCGTGCTCGGTCATGAACCAGCCGGCAATCGATAGACGCCGGTGTTGCCCGGCCATCGGATCCACACGGCATACCCGATGGAAACGAGGCACGGTAAACATCACCAGCGATCCGGGGCGAGGTTCGATGCAGTGGGTCGGCACGAGATCGGTAAGGCTGGCGCTATGCGTGGTTCGCGGCGCATAAAGAATCAACTCCCCGCCCCAATCAGGCCGCCATTCTTCATGGAAATACGTGACGACGGCAATCCGCCGCAGCGGCGCCGGCCGCTCCCCTATGGGATGCCCCTGATCCGTATCGTCATGAGTCGGCAGACAATCCCCTGCGGCGTATGAATAGTAACTAAATCCCATGTGACGGCCTATGAGCTTAGGGAACGACTCGATATATTCGTGAATACAGGGCAATTGCAATCTGGACAGAAATCGTTGGCCCTGAGCTTGGGCGATCTCCGCCTTGGCCCAATTCCCTGCAGCCGGGAAATCCTCACGCACAATCGACAGCTCTTGCATACTTTTCCAAGACGCCGTTGCCATCGCGTCCCGAAAATACTGCCGCTCTTCACGCGACCAGAAGTTCTCGACCACCAGCACGGGACTCGTATGGAAAGAGCACGAAGAAAGATCTGCCGATGCCACGGTCGATTGGAGCAGACCCGCTTGGCTCTTCACAACCCCTCCTCTCAGTGTGGAAACCGGCTGTCTGAGTGAGTTTCTTACCATCGCATTGACGTAATTGACAAGGCGCCCGACTGGTCCACAAAAAGACGGAGGGGCTGCCGTTCAAGAACGACAGCCCCTCCGGTACGACATCGAAACGATCAATTACCAGCGATCGCGCTTTCCACCCGCGCCGCTTCTGGCGCCGCCGCCGCCACCACCGAATCCACCGCGGCCACCGCCACCGCCACCGCCACCAGCGCGCGGCTCTTGAGGACGCGCTTCATTGACAGTCAAAGTCCGGCCACCCATTTCAGCCCCATTCAGCGCTGTGATCGCTGCTTGGGCTTCCGAATCCGAGGACATTTCCACAAAGCCGAATCCACGGGATTGGCCGGTGAATTTATCTGTGATGATCCGCGCCGACGCCACGGCGCCGTGGGCTGCAAACAAATCACTCAATTGCTGCTCGGTCGCCGAATAGGGCAACCCACCGACATAGATCTTTGAACCCATCGGGGTTCCTCCTTATAAATGATGATATTGTCTTGAGCGCGAGGAACGGGGGAAGGAGCGGGCCGAAGACGCGAACCGAGCAGCGACTTGGGTCTGACTTCCGACAAGATTCCCGGACAAGGCAACATCGACGTTGTGGGTCTGCACTATTAAATCGCGCTATCGCGAGACCCGTACGATAGAGTGGCTATACCGTACCACAGAAGTCCAGCCAATTACAACATTACTCGCCAATCCGGACAAGCAACCCTTGGTCCTTGCAATAGGCAAAGGTTCGATAAAACCATCCCACAGCGGCAACCAGCAACAAACCGTTGAGGCCCATAGCCCAGGCAAGACTCATACTAGGATTGCCCTCTCCCCCTAGCACCGCCCGCATCCCCTCGAAAATATGGGCTGCCGGGTTGGCCAAGGCCACCGGCTTCAGCCAGCCCGGCAACACGTCCATCGGATAAAACACACAGGAGATCGGCTGAAAAAGAAAGACCATACTCCAGGCTAAGACCTCCGCTTCCTGCCCAAACCGCATAATGAGCGACGTGGTAAACACACCGATCACCCAGCCGGTCAGAACCAGATTCAGGACGAAGGGGATCAGCCAGAGCCCGATCATGAACACGTTGTAGGAATAAAAGAACAACGCGCACAGGGTCATGATAATCGACACACAGGTGACTTTGAAAATGCTCATCGCCATGGTCGCCGCCAGAAATTCACTGGGCTTGAGCGGGCTGGCAAAGAGATTCATCAAATTTCTTGCCCAGAGTTCTTCAAGGAACGAGATCGTAATGCCTTGCTGCGCCCGAAATAGTATGTCCCATAGAATGAGCGCCCCCAGGAAGAACGTGACAAATCCCGGAATCTGACTCTGGTACCGGGCGAGGTAGATCGTGATGAATCCCCAGATCACGAGATCCAAAAACGGCCAATAAAAGATCTCCATAATACGGGGCAAACTGCGCCGATACAGATACAGATGCCTGGCAAGCAGGGCAAGAATACGATGCAGTTTCACCCGCAGCCTCCGGACCCCGAGCCATGCCCATCTCCACAGCCTCCGCACGTCTGGTGTTTGCCGAGCAGCTTGTCCATCAAATGCCGCACGCCTCCAAGCATGTGGATACCGGCCAGCCTCCCGTCAGGAGCCCGGCGTAGTCCAAATCCGACAACCACCAGTGGCATAATACTGAGCCCCCCGGCAAATGCGAGCCCTGGCAGCTCGGTGGAGTCTCTCAACCATACAAGCAGCCCCATCAGCAGGAATGGGATCCCCGACGCAACCAGGCTGTTGAGCAAAACAGCCCAGCTGCACGTGCCACGCATCCACCCGACACTCCCGATCACCAGCCAAAAGAATCCCCAGCAGACGCTCAAGCCAAGCCCGCCTGCCAACAGCCCCGTTCCAAAATCAATCCACGGCTGAGTCATCGTCATCGTTCTCCTCAACTGCGGGAATCGCGCGCAAGTTTTAGAAAGACCTCTTCTAAATCGGCTTGGCCGAAACGCGCCACAATTTGCCGGGCTGTCCCTTCCGCGACGATCTTGCCGCGCTGCAAAAAGATGATGCGGTCGGACATTTCCTCCATCTCCCGCATGTTATGCGACGTGTACAGAATGCTCAACCCTGAGGACCGGCGCTCCTCATTCAGGAATCCCCGAAT
>MSXM01000027.1:18647-31898 GCA_002083565.1 Nitrospira sp. ST-bin4
TCTGTAAGAAACGCTTTCGCCAGGGTCAGTCGTGTCATTTGGCCGGACGACAGCTTCCTGGTCACTTTGGAGCGAAACTCCTCCATCTCTAACTTCTTCACGATGTCACGCACACGCCGAGAAATATCGGTCAGGCCATACAGTCTCGCGACAACCCAGAGATTTTCTTCGACCGTCAGCGACTGCGGCATCGAGATATACGTCGATGAAAAATTGACTTGCTGGAGGATCGCTTCCCGATGCGTCGAAAGGTCCAGTCCGAACATCTGGATCGAGCCGGTCGTCGGAGTGACCAATCCGAGCAACATTTGGATCGTCGTTGTTTTCCCGGCTCCGTTCGGACCGAGCAAGCCAAGGATTTCGCCCGGCTCGATCGAAAAGGAGATGCCGTCCACGGCGGTAAAATCACCGAACCGCTTACTCAAATTCGTAGCCTGAAGGACCGGGGAGGACATCGTCACGCACCGTGTGCCGCGTTAAAAAGACAACAATTCTTTGATCTTTTCAGGAAGATGGCAAACCTCGCACTGTCGCTCAATCACCTTCCCTTGATACTCAGTCTTTCCATCATGACACCGGAAACAATCATTGAGTGCCCGTGTTCGGAGAGCAGACCCTTCCGGATGGTCCGGATACCAGGGCTTGCTGTCGGCTGATACATGTCCTCTCGGAATCACGATAGGATACCCCTTGATCGGCCGGTCGTGGACCACGCCGGCATGGCACGTCAGACACCCGTCCCCCTGCTGTCCGGCCTCAAACGCCTCCATATGCTTTCGATGGCTCATGACGAGGCCGACCTCTTTCACCGGCAACGGCAAATCCCGTGGTGCGATCTCGGAGACTCGAAGAATGTTTCGATGGCAGCCCAGACAGAGGCTGGAATCAACCTGTGCTTTCAGATTATGCACATCGGCCGGAGCCCCGAATACAGTGCGCACCACGTCCCTGGTCCCCACCCACACCTTGTCGTGTATCCAGCCTTGTACCCCCGGCCTCACATGGCAGACGACACAGGGCACCTCCTTGTGCGAGGAGGCGGCCCAACTGTCGTACGACGGCGTAATGACATGGCAGCTGGCGCAGAATTCCGAGCGATCGGTGAGAGGAACCGCAATGCCGCCGAGCGCGAGCACTCCGGCCACCAGCCCCAGCACGATCGTTCCGCTAGGCTTCAAGCTCATGCTCTGATCGAGCACGTCGGGGGAACTGTTTCATAATGAGCGCGGCGACTGCGGATACATCGTCCAGGCCGAACAGCGGGACAGTGAGATCAACCGGTTTATCAGACACAACAGCCAACAATCCTTCCGGCGAGATAGGCACTTCACCGAGTTGATCGCGAACGATGACGATCTTGGGATACCCCTCGTGTTTCCAGCCTTCCGCAATGATTAGGTCGTAGGTGTCGTCAAGCAACCGATCCCGCACATCTTCAACCTTGAGTTGATCGGACACATCGGCGAACACGGCCATGCTCCCCTTGGACAGAATGACGACGCTGCTGGCCCCTGCCTGCTTGTGCCGCCAACTGTCTTTCCCCTCTGTGTCGAGATCGAAGCCATGTCCCGCATGTTTGACCGTCGCGACCTTGTAGCCGGCGCGCACCAGTTCAGGAATCACACGCTCGATAAAGGTGGTCTTACCGCTGTTGGACCGGCCGACGAATGAGACGATTGGAATAGGCATGAGGTTAGCCGAGCGCCCCTTCTCTAGCAACAGGACAACCGATGCTCCCCGGCATGAACCTGCTCCGCATTTGTCGCCCACGCCTCGCCGCTCAACAGCTGCACCGTCACCCGGTCGCCGGGATTCAGCCGCTCGACCTCTGTAGGAACATCGATCAGACAATTGGCCTTAACCATGGAGGTGAGAATCCCGGACCCTTGATCGCCAGTCGTCCGGACCTTGAATACACCCTCTTCACGGGTGAGCACGCCGCGCAGAAAGTGGCGGCGATCGGTCCGCTTTGAAAACTTTTCCTGAAATATCGCATCTACAACCGGACGGCCATAACTTCGCCGCCCGCCCATCTTCAGCATGGCGGGCCGAACCAATTGTTCGAACGTGACCATCGATGAAACGGGATTCCCCGGCAAGCCGAACGCCAGCTTACCCTGAATTTTCCCGAAGGCCAGCGGCTGCCCAGGCCTGATCGCCAGCTTCCAGAAATTCATCTCTGCGCCGATCTCCTGGAACACCGCTTTCGTAAAGTCGTAGTCGCCCATTGAAACCCCGCCTGACAACACCAGAATGTCGGCGTTCAACCCCTGCGAGATCTTCTCTTTCAACGATGCCTGCGTATCCCTCGCAATACCGAGCAGCAATGGAATACCGCCGGCCTCCTGCACTGCTGCGGCAATCCCGTAACTGTTCGAGTTGATGATCTTCTCTTCGCTGAACCGTTCGTCGAGATCGGCCAACTCGTCGCCCGTCGAAAGGATCGCCACACGGGGCCGTTGATACACAAAGACGAAGGACCGGGCCAGGACGGCCAGCATGCCCGCCTCTCCGGGGCGGATCTGTGTACCTCTCGCAATGATACGCTCACCCTTTTTGACATCTTCCCCGCACGGACGGATGTTGGAACCGCGAGATTCCAGCTTGAATACACGGACCGTATCGGGCGTATGCTCCGTATCTTCTACTTTCAGGACCGTGTCAGCCCCCTGCGGAACCGGCGCGCCGGTCATAATCCGAATGGCCTGTCCCGCGCCGACTGTTCTGGATGGCATTCTGCCGGCCGGCACGTCTTCGATCACCGCCAATGTGACGGGCTTCTGAATCGCATGTTCCTGTGCGATATCCTCCCACCGCACCGCAAACCCATCCATGGCGCTGTTGTCCCACGGCGGATTGTCCCGCTCGGCCACAATATCTTCACCCAGCGTCCGCCCAAGCGTGTCGAGAATGGGAATTTTTTCCAGCCCCAACACGGCCGCCGCATCAAGCACGATCTTCTGCGCATCGTGAAGAGGAGTTAATCCTTGCATCATGTTCATCCGCGGCGATCGGCAATCGCCGTCACCCCTTCCGTGAAACGGCTCTTTCCAACGAGCTGCTCTTCTTGCAGAACGTCTCAACCTGATTGGCAATGTTGTGGTACGCCTCAGCGGTCGGCGTATCGGAGTTGAAGAGCGCGAACGGTTCGCCCAAATCGGATTGCGTCACCACATCGGGGTCCAGCGGAATACGGCCCAAGAACGGCACGCCCATATCGAGCGCGGAGGCCTCGCCGCCGCCTTTCCGGAACACGTCAATATGATTGTGGCAATGCGGACACTCCAACCCGCTCATATTCTCAATGATACCGATGATCGGCACTTCGCTGTCCCGGCAAAATGTGACGGACTTGCGCGAATCGAGCAACGCCACCTCTTGCGGGGTGGTCACAATGACGGCGCCGCTGACTTTTCCCAGCAAATCGATTGTCGTGACCGACTCGTTGCCGGTCCCCGGCGGGAGATCGATGAGCAGAAAATTCAGGTCCTGCCACTCGACACCGCCAAGCAACTGATTGATGAATTCGTATTTGTAGGCATCGCGCCAGATGATGGGATCGTCCGAATTCTGGAGGAGAAACGACATCGAGGCAATCCTGAGATTGTAGGCTTGAAAAGGGATGATCCCGCCGGACGTACTGATCTTGAGTTTTTGCCCTTCGGCTCCCACCATCTTGGGGATGTTCGGGCCATGGATATCCATGTCGCAGATGCCGACGTGCCATCCCTTGAGTGCGAGACTGACGGCGATATTCGTCGTGCAGGTGCTCTTCCCCACTCCCCCCTTATTACTCATCACGAGCACGGTGTGCTCGATCCGCTCCATCCGTTTCGTGACAAGCCAGCGACTATGCCCTTCCTTGTCTTTCTGGCATCGCTCGTTCTCGTCACAAATGGCGCAGGCCCACATATAGGTGCAGACGTCACTGCCCCCGTTGCTGATCACATTGAGTTCACGCGCCATGACATTCCCTTCCGACAGAGGCACTACGACGCCTCGATCGCTAACGACCCCGTCCCCCTGGCACTCCGACATAGTCCTCGCCCGAAGACTTCGGAGCCGACATACCCGCCGCACCGGCTCCCGCGACCGCCATGGCAACCGGGGAGACGCCGGCCTGCCCTGATCCAACCGGCTTTTTTTTGCCGAAACATTTGGCGCCGAAAATGCCGACCCAGTAGAGCAGAAACATCGGGCCGGCCATCAGGCACTGATTGAACGGATCGGGAGTCGGCGTGAGAATCGCGGCGATGATGAACGACCCCAGTAACGCCCACTTCCAGTACCGGATCAGAAACGGCGCGTCGACCCACCCCAGCTTGGCCATGAGCGTCAGCGCCAGCGGCACTTCGAAAATCAGTCCGAACACCAGCAGGAACCACAGGGAAAACCCGACATATTGCGCAATCGAGATTTGCGGGACAAATCCGGCATTCACCCCGTATGAAATCAGGAAATTCAACGCAAACGGGAGCACGAAGAAAAACGAAAATGCCGCCCCCGTGTAAAACGCCGCCCCGCTCACAAAAACAAACGGCCCTACAAACCGCCGCTCCTGGGCATGCAATCCGGGCACGATGAACCGCCAAACTTCATGCAGGATGTAGGGAGCCGCCAGAACGACGGCGAACAATCCCGCAACCTTGACGTTCTGCCACAACGCCTCGGCCGGCGCGAGAAAGACGAACGGCACGGTCGGCAGATCGGTCGGCTCCCAGGATAACGCGCTGGGAACGAACATGTTCTGCAGGGGCACGCGGAGCCATTTGACCAAGGCATCGGCATAGAAAAATGTCCCCACAAACACGACCGCCGTGACGATCACCGCACGGGTTAGCCGCACCTGGAATTCCACCAGGTGTTCCATGACCGGCATCTTTTTGTCTTCCAGCGGCTTGAATACCGAATCCTGCAGCCACTGAGTAACCTTGTTCAGCACAGGCCCTCACGAGATACAATCCACCGGTCAGACATCTCACAAACTAACCCGCGCGACCGGGACGCAAGCGATGCGCCCGCCCTCCTATTTCGGATTGACTGCGACGAACAAACTGTTGCCCTGCCGATTGACCAGCAGCACCGCCAGATCCTCTTTTTTGATCTTGCTGACGGCCTTCTGATAGTCGTCCATCGTTTTAACCGGCTCGCGATTCACCTCCTGAATCACATCGCCACGCTGCAATCCGGCCGCTTCGGCCTGTCCACCCGGCTCCACCGAAGCAATGACGACTCCGGTAGTTTTGGCGGAAATATTCAGCTGGCTCATCACCGCGTTGTCCAGGGCTTGCACACGGAGCGACGCCAAGACATTGTCCGGCGGCTTGACCGTTTCACCCTGCTCTTTAGGCGGCGCCGGATCCTTCTTTGCGAGAAGCTCATCCGACGGCCGTTCAGCGACCGTCACCGCGATCAGCTGTTCCTTGCCGTCGCGCAGCACTTTCACCTGCGCCTCTTTGCCGACGATCGTCCGGGCCACAAGGTTGCGGAGCTGGCTGACACTGAGAATCTCTTTGCCGTTGAACGCCACCACCACATCGCCCCGCTTGACCCCGGCGGCATGGGACGGCCCGTTTTCATTGACGTCGCTGATTAAGACGCCTTTCCGATCTTCCGGCAACTTGAATGACTTGGCTAACGCCGGAGTAATTTCCTGAATGGCGACGCCCATCCATCCGCGCACCACCTTACCTGTCCGCTGGAGACTGTCTACGATATCGAGGGCGATGCTGCTGGGAATGGCAAATCCCACGCCTTCAGACCCTCCCGTTCTTGAAAAGATGGCCGTATTGATGCCGATGAGATCGCCGTTCATATTGACGAGCGCCCCGCCGGAATTGCCTGGATTGATGGCGGCATCGGTCTGGATGAAATCCTCATAATCCGCGATGCCGACATTCCCGCGCCCAAGCGCGCTGATAATGCCGAGCGTCACGGTCGAGCTCAGCCCGAACGGGCTGCCGACGGCCAGCACCAGATCGCCCACTTGCAACTTCTCGTACTCAGCCCACTTCAGGGACGGCAGATTTTTTGCCTCGATCTTGATCACGGCTAAATCGGTCTTGGGATCGGTGCCGATGATCTTGGCGGAAAACTCACGCCGATCGTTCAACGTGACCGTAATCTGGGTTGCCCCTTCCACCACGTGATTGTTGGTCACGATAAAGCCGTTCGAATCGAACACGACACCGGACCCCGCGCTCTGCTCCGGACGGCCGTGCGGCGCGGGCGGACCATGAGGCATCGGTGGCGGAGTCGGCGCGTCCTCTCCCCCCGGTTCTTCACCCGGGGGCTTGCCGAAGGGACCCGGAGGAAGTCCCCCGCGGCGGCGTCCTCCCTCTCCTCCACCGGTCACCGCAATATTCACAACGGCCGGAGTCGTTTTCTTGACGATATCTGAAAAGCCTTGGGCAAAGGCCGGAGGGACTCCTGCGGCTGAAGCCGATGTCCCGCCTTCAAGGCCGGCGAAGGCGCAGAGCGCCAACAACAACCCGCCACCGATTGACCATGTGCCCATGTGCTGCATCCGATTGCCCATAACTGGGTTCCTCCAGAAGGTTGGTCTTAATTCCCCCGAAAACAAACGGCACCGGCAACGGCCGGCCCCGCTCCAACGAGATCGTACCATGATCGAGACCGGTCCGCACTCGCGGCAAACGATCGCCTACTCGAACGGTGTATCTTACACTAACCTTTCCCTGGGCTTCAAAGAGGAAAAGTCCTCGCCAACGGCTGAACCACCCGCCGTGGCCGGGCTTGCTCCGGTTGCTTTCACCCGATATTTCCAGTACGGTGCCGACGATACGCTTAAGAGTTCCCTGATAGGCCCAGAATTGACCCTCTCCGGAAAGAAATCTGCCGGTCGAATCCGGTATGCCGCCTGCCTATCCCTCATCGGATGCGCCGCGCTTATGATCGCCGGATGCACCCGCCACCTCCAATTTCCCCCGATGGGAGACCCGCTGCCCTCTGCGGTAAAACTGGTGTTGCCTCCCACGCTCAACGAGCAGTCGCTTCGCTATACCGATTCATGCGGACAGCCTGAAGAAATCCCGTTCGGCCGCCAAGTCGAGGAGGCGTTGATCGAAGGTGCTCATCGAACCTTCCAAACGGTGATCTATGAAGGCATGCCAAACAAGACCGCAACCCCGGATCATGTGGTGAAAATCGATTTTCTCGACTGGTCGTTCGATCTCAACAAAGATGCGCTGTATGACCGGGCTCCCGCCACCTTGCAGATGAATGCGATGGCGCGGGTCTATGACAAGGCCGGCGTCTTACTGCGGGAAACCGAAATCAAAGTCTCCCGTCGTGAGCGGCTGCGACTCGAACAACTCGCCAAAAATTGCGATTACATCATCGATCCTTTCCTTCGCGATACGGTCATCGAGTTCGCGTCGAAAACCTTCCTGGACACGAGAGTCGCACTCGGAGAACCGCCTCCCTCTCCTCCAGCAGCCCAGGCCTTCCCGTCAGATCCACCGGTCCTTCCATCCAAGAGTTCCCCTTCCTCGCCGACGGGAACGCTCTCGACATCGAAACTTCAGTTCAAAGCCCTGCTGCTCGACGAGAACAGCAACTTGATTTTGGAAGGCGGCGAGCATGTGCGCGTGCGGGTGGACATCATCAACACCGGCATGAATCCGATTCAGAATGCCTCGGCCACACTGACGGGCACACCGTCGATCATCGGACAATTTCCGGCGACAACCTTGTCGATCCCGCCGCTGCAACCGGGGCAAACGAAATCCCTGGAGTTCATAGCAACCCTGCCTCCGACAACCAGGCCGCAACAGGCCGAGATTCGGGTGGCCGTCACCGAATCGGGAGGAGCCGTCGCGCCGCCCCAAACGCTTTCACTGACGATTCAGCCGGCAGGCGCCGGAGCAGATGATGTGGACCAGATTCCCACCCGAAGGCCAGGCTTTCAACAGCCCCACGTCTACCTGGTCTCGATCGGAGTCGGTGCCTATCGCGATCCTAAGCTCACGCCCCGCCGCTATGCGGCGATGGATGCGGAGACGGTGGCCAACTACTTCCAATCGCTCGGCGGCCTCCCCCCTTCCAACGTCAAACTGCTGCAAAACTCGAAGGCGCTCCATACCGACATCGACGACGTGTTGTTCGACTGGCTCCCGCTTCATGTGGCTGAGAACGCTGCCGTAATCATCTATTTTTCAGGACAGGCATTGGTCACGCCAACCGGCGCCGTGCTCCTGGCCCCCTACGACGGAAGCCTCGCCGCAACGACACGGCTCTACCCGTTGAGGGATATCGAGTCGGCCCTCGCCAGGCTCAAGGCCAAACAGGCCGTGTTCCTGTTCGACGGCATGGTGTCCAGGCTTCGCGGGGATGCCAAGGGAAAGATCGCGTCACCTCGCTGGGAACTGGGGAACGGAAATGTAATCGGGCTGATCGGAGGCACTGACTTTACGAAGGGACTGGAAGACGACCAACATCGCCACGGCCTATTTACCTACTATCTCTTGAAGGGACTGCGGGGAGACGCGGACACAAATCGAGACGGCACAGTCACACTCGGCGAAACGAGTGCTTATGTACGCCAGAAAGTTTCGTGGGCGGCAAAAATTCAGTTCAACTCAGACCAACACCCTCAAACGTTTCCCCTCCTTAAGCCAGAGGACACCGCTGCATCCCTTGTGCTCTCCAAACCAGCCTCCATGACCGGCGTGGAAACACCCTAACCTCCATGAGAACATGACAGTTCAACCGTCAAGAATTGGACCTGGGTTCGCAATGCACAATACACGCACCCCCAACCTCTGGACTCGCAAGTCTCTCTAGCCCACATTATTCATGACGGTTCGTGACGAAACCGCCAAGATGCCAGGCGAGACGGGCATGCGGAGCCCTGAGAGACCGAGGCATACTTGAAACAGTATGTCGATGGCACGAGGGACGAGCCTGCCTGTTGGCCGCGCAACGCTCGCGGCCAAGCTGGTCGTAGCGGCGTATCGGCGGTTGCAGTAGAAGCGCTCATGAATACTATGGGCTAGGACAGGGTGCTGAAAGAGAGAACCTGGGTTCAAGTGTACCGTTGCCGCTGGAGAAATTCAGAAGGTCCCCGTGTTGTCTGCCAGTGGATAGCCAGTTGCTTTTGCATTATATGTCCAGTACGGTGGCGTGAAACTGTCGCAACAGGTTTAGTCGTGACCCCTCACAGAACGACACCTTCACTCCGATCATTCTCCGCCGCATATCTGACCCTGGCCGGATGTACCGTCCTGTTAAGCCCCGGATGCGCCTGGCACCCGGAAGTCCCTCCCAAGGGAGAAGCACTGCCCTCTACGGTCACCCTCGAGGCATCTCCTTCCATCGCCACCTCTGCGTCGCCGTCGAAGCTTCGCTTCAAAGCCCTACTGCTCGACGAGAACGGCAATTTGTTTCTGGAGAGCGGCGAACGGATTCGGGTGCACGTGGATATCGTCAATACCGGCTCGATCCCGATCCAGAATGCCTCGGCCTCCCTCACCGGCACACCGTTGGTCATCGAACAATTCCCGGCGAGAACCCTGACCATTCCACCGCTGCAACCGGGAGAAACCAAATCGCTGGAGTTCGCAGCAACCTTGCCCTCAAGCCATCAGCCGCAACAAGTCGAGATCCGTGTGTCCGTCACCGAAGCCGGGGGAGCCGCTGCACGGCCTCAGGCGCTGCTGTTCATCATTCAGCCGGCTGGCGCCGGAGCAGACGGTGTGGATCAGGTTCCATTTCTCGTTTCGGATTTCCACCACCCCCAGTCCTACGTAGTCTCCATGCTCGTCTTATCCAGACTCGCCGCTCTGACCGTTACTGAAACACCCTGACCGGCCTGATTCATTGGCAAAAAACTCCAAAGTGCATAAAGTAATGTACGCCCCCAGCAGGCACCACACTCTCCAGTCTCTCTTACTCCACCGGTATCCGCAGAGTCTGTGAAGCGCAGTTACGGATCGGATCGTGAATCGTGCATGGCGCAGAAATAGTGATTCGGCTGTGCCCTCCGGCCTCTGTTATTCCGGTATCCTCTGCACGCTCTAACCTGAACTTAATGTCTCGACCCACCCTTCACTCGCACCCCGTCGTCGTTTCACACAAAAAAAGGGTGGGGAGTTGCCTCCCCACCCTGCTCGATTTGCACTAATCTCCGCGGAGGGCAATGATGCCCCTCTACCGGCGCTCAGCTTCTCTCGGCTTGTTATGGACTCGTCACCTGTAAGTTGAGCTTACCGGTGGCAGGCGCCATCGGACTGATCGTGATCGTGTAGAGATCCGGGGTTAGCAGTGTCACCGGGTTCAGCGCAAAGCTCGTCTCTGATCTCGTCATCTCCGTCTGCAAGATGCCGCTTCGGGTATAGAGGCTCACGGTTAAGCCGTTAAACGTATTGCCGGTGACCTTGACCGTGACCTGTTGATTCCCAGGTCCTGCCAGTGTATAGCGGGCATTCTGGCCGGCCCGGCTGATCATGACCGGCGTAGGGGCGGTATTGATCGTCACTGAACCCGCGACTTCCGTCGACGGGGTCACGGTAATGGCCCCGGTGTGGGTACTGGTTGGATCGACAACAATGGTATAGGTACCGGTGGCCGGCAAGGGGCTTGGTGCTTTCAACCCTCCACCGCCCCGGCCTACAGTAGTCGAGGCTAAGACCGTCCCATCCTGGTTGAGAAGTGTGATCGTGCTCGATGTGACCGTGACAGACGAAAACCCTAGATTGACCCATTGTCCGGCCGCACCGCTAAACGTATAGCGCGCCGTGCTGCCCGGCTTGGTGAAATTGATGGGCACCGGGGGGCCGTCCAACGAGACAGTGCCGATGAGCGGAGACGTGAGTGTCAGCGCCATGCTACCTGTGTTATAGCCGACCGGATCGACCGCGATCGTGTAAGTTCCCGATGCTGGCAACATCGTCGCCGGATCGAGACTGCCGCCGCTGGGACCGACCGTCGTCGAAACCAAGGTGGTTCCATCCGGATTCAGCATCGATACGACGCTCGAGGCCGTCGTGACCGAGGTAAGCCCGAGATTCACCCATTGACCGGCTGTGCCATTGAACGTATAGCGGGCTCGCTGGCCTGGCACGCTCAGGGTCGACGTCACTGACGCTTCATTGATCAAAATGGTGCCGGAAATATCCGGAGTATTGTAGAGTGCGAGTGTTGCATGACCAAGATCGACATGCCCCGGATCGATCAGCACGGCATAGGTGCCGGACGTTGGAAGAACCTGTGTGTCAATCACAGCACCCTGCGATCCAAACGAAGTCGGCGTGCCCAGAACGCCTCCATCCGGCTTGAGAATGGAAAGGTACCCGCTTTCGACCGTGACCCCGCTCAGTTGCAGACTCACCGTCTGGCCGGTGGTGCCGGCAAATGTATAACGGGCATTCTGGCCGAACCGTCCAAAGGCAATCGGGACTGCGGCGCCTTGCGGAGTGATCTCGCCCGTCAATTCAGTCGAAACTGTGACGGTGACATCGCCGGTATAGCTCTCACCCGGACTGATTACGATCGTATAGGTGCCGGAGGACGGAAGTGCCGGCAAATCGAGACTGCCGCCCTTGGGTGAAAATGACGCAGCCTTCGTGGCCATTGAATCAGGGGCCGGCTTATAGGCCGTCCAATAGTAGTGCGTCACCGGGGAGGCGACAATGCTCATCAACGCGCCGTCCGGGCCATAAACCGACGCGCGTCCTTGCGTCAACGTCGCACCGCTGAAGCCTATATTGATTCTCTGACCGGCCACACCGTCAAATACCATCAAGCCGTTCTTTTTTGGAGTCTTAATCGACGCAGTAACGGGGGGACCATCAACTGTGATGCGGCCTGTATATTCGATACTCGCAGCCACGATGCCAGGGGGTGGGGTGATATCGCCAGCATAACTGATATCCGCGACGATACTGGGGAGGAGTCCTGCAAACACAATCCCGAGCGCTGCTGTTGCCGCTCGCGCCCGGCACTTCACCCTCTGCCACAAGCTGCGCATAGTCGCTCTCCTATTCGTTAAGCATGATATCCACCGGTTCCCTCAACCACCCGCTGGCGTACCCACTGTCATGGATCACGTCCGCACGCGGATCTGTACGGGCGACTCTATACGCTTTTTTCGTACGAGACGCAATCCCTGAATGATTGTGCGGGTGGCCAAATCGCTCCCCTCATTGGAGGGGGTACGGGCTCAAAGCGTATCAGGACATGGTACCTGTACAGCCACAAGCCTGCGCAAAAACAGGAAGATCCGGTGAGCGGCAACGCACGGCCTGCGGGAGGCCTTAGTAATTCCGTGGTTCTAAAAAAAAGAGGGCGGGAAGTTTCCTTCCCACCCTCTTTTCAGCCACAAGGCTGGAATCGATTACTCGCCCTTGCAGAAGCTCCGCTCGTAGTTGATGATGTGCCAGGCTTCTTCTTCCGTCACCGCAGCCGGAATCAAGGACACCATACCGGTGCCCGGGCTGCCGTTCTTGATCACCCACATCAGCTCGCCGTCTTTCCGCTTCTTGTGGAACTTGCAGTTGGTGAAATCACGCGGGCTCGGATTCAGCATGGCGCCGGCAGGACCATTGCCCTTGCCTTCCTTGCCATGGCAATTGAAGCAGGTGCCCTTGCCCTCGTAAAACGCCTTTCCCTTGGCGATGCTCTCCGGGGTCGCCTCAACCGGATTCTTCACGGCCTTTGCGTCGGCCATCTGTTCCGCCGGAACGCGCGGCTTGGTCGGATCTTTTTCTTCCGCTCCGACGATTGAGACCGACAACAGCATCAGCGCTGCACTGACTCCCACAAACTTAGACAGATACCCCATCACTTAATCCTCCTTTATGTTGAACCCACCGCACATGATGTCGGCATAATGCCGCTGGCTGAATGATTCGTCTCGTAAAAATCAGGCAAAACGGACGGACTATACCAACGCCTTTTAATTGCTGTCAAGAAATCGTCCTCTGCCCTTTCTCAATCCATCCTTCCACTCGATCATAAGGGAGATCAAACGTCGTGCCAGCGTCTGCAGAATAAGATTCGTGGCAATCCAATCACTTACAAATATGGTACCACACACCGCTTCACTTTCGTGACACCTTTGCGCCTCAGTCCTATCCTCCATGCCTCATAGTTCGAGGCAAATCACCGTGACTGCCGGAAAAGGCTTAGGGATAGTCGGGAGGGAAGAGAGAAACACAAGCTCCTGGCACGATGAGCCACGTTACCGTTTAAGGAGAATTTCCCGCGCAACTTTCCCACTGGGGCCGAATG
>MSXM01000113.1 GCA_002083565.1 Nitrospira sp. ST-bin4
TGACCAACATGCCGCTGACCTACCTCTGCGAGGAGACCCCGGTTGCGCTGACGCAAAAATTTTACTTCGGCCTGACCTGGGGACTCGGCATCGAGGACGACCTGGTCAAAGTCACCCACGACTTTCTGGAACAGACCACGCGCTATTGGCGCACCTGGGTGAAAAACTGCTCGGTCCCGCTTCTGTACCAGCCTGAAGTGATCCGGTCCGCCCTTGCCTTGAAACTCCACTGTTTCGAAGACACCGGCGCCATCCTGGCGGCTGTGACGACGAGCCTTCCCGAACAACCGGGCGGGCAGCGCAACTGGGACTATCGCTATTGCTGGCTGCGCGATGCCTATTTTTCGCTGACGGCGTTTCATAACCTGGGCCACTTCGAAGAAATGGAAGCCTTTCTGAAATTTCTCCTGAACATTGCGCACACCCATGAACATTCCCGTGACCGCTTACGCCCGGTCTATACCTTGAGCCAGGGGCTGCCTCTTCCTGAGACCGAACATTCGAATTGGGCCGGCTATCAGAACGGCACCCCGGTGCGCAGCCAGAATCAGGCGGCGGATCAAGTGCAGAACGACGCCTACGGGGAAATGATTCTGACCTTCACGCCGATCTTCTTCGATGAACGGTATGTCGATCTGCGCACCCGCGATCTCGACGGACTCCTGGCCCATTTGGCGAAGCTCTGCGCACGCAGCATCGGCCAGCCGGATGCCGGCCTCTGGGAAATCCGCAACGGCTGGCAGGAACATTCTTTTACCAACTTGCTCTGCTGGGCCGGCCTGGAACGGTTGGAACGCATCAAACAGGCCGGACATCTCACGGCACTCTCGCTGGACTTGACCAGCGCGAGAATCCGCGCCGCTGAGGCCATGCTCCGTTCCGTGCATGACGGCGCAGTCAGAAACGGGCCTTCCGACTCGAGTTATGACGCGGCGCTCGCTCAGTTGCCCATCCTCGGTTATCCGAACCGGCAGCTCTGCGAATCCACCGTGTTGCACATCGCCCGCGAACTGTCGCTCCGGCACGGCACAGAGGACACCGGATTTTTCTACCGGTACGTGCGGGAAGACGATTTCGGGAAACCCGATGCGGCGTTCGTCATCTGCTCCTTTTGGATCGCCCAGGCCCTCGCCCGCCTGGGACGAATGCCTGAGGCTCAATCCATCCTGGATCGTGTGTTGGCCGCTGCCAATCATGTCGGACTCTTTTCCGAGCATTTCATTCCAGCCACGAACATCCAATGCGGTAACTTTCCTCAGGCCTACTCCCATGTCGGCCTGATCAACGCAGCGTTCGCAGTCAGCCCCCCCTGGAGCGACGTGCTGTAACCTCACTCGCATTATTCACGAAGGCTTCTACTCCGACCGCCGATACGGCGCGGAGGACAAAACGATCTAATTCGCAGGAGGATGAAACTGCTGGGAAGCCAGCACGAAAAGTTGTGCGGATTGTGGCAGCTCACCTGCCGAAATGGACTCGGAGGAAAGCGTCAGAGGAGGAAGCGTCTGTGGAAGCGAGAACCCTTCCAGCGCTGACCCTGAGAACTTATCGGAAATATCTTCAGCAGAGAGCAATGTCCCCGGCGCGCCCAGCATCTGCATGACCACACAGAGACAGAGGGCCAGAGCGACAACGCACAAACCTCTGAGCCTCAGATCGACAAGCCGTGTAATGATCATTCCTGGATCCTACACGGTTCCGATCTCGTCGACAAGGAGCGATGGTAGTCGGTCATTTAGAAATAGCATGATCACATTTTCGTCGGACAAGGACTGGTCAATAGTGAACAAGCGTCAACCAAGCCAGGGCGCCATACAATCAGCTGCAAACTCTGTCTGCGGTGGCGTAGCAGAATTCAAACTGACCCACTACCGGAACGATCCATCTTCCCTTCCCGCTCAGCGCCGTCGTCCACATGGAAGAAATTGCGACGTCAGCACGGGCTCAAGCTGCTCATCGGCTGGTCCTCACGGCCTTCACAATCTTGGCCTCTCGGATCCGATCCAGGAATCGATCAGGTGGGACTGCCGGCTGGACGATCGCCACCTCCTGCCATCCTTCGTTCAACACCCCCTTGTGGCCATCCATCTCGCGCAACCACTGGTCGATGCTCTCCTGCGTAGTCCCTTCACTGAACGCAACCCAGAAGAGAAAGGGTTGCAGCTGAATATTTGACCGGCTATCGGCTGCCTGCAAAGACTGTGGGGTCTGTCCGATATCCGGAGGGCGCGTCGTCGTTGCGCTGCCATGGCCCGAGACGACGGCTTTTGAGATGTCTACTCCGGCCGCCTTTAGCTTCTTCTTCAACTCCTCATTGTCCTGCTCCAGCCCGACCATTTTTTCGGATAACCGGTCGTTCGCCACCGTAAGGCTGTGAATCTCGGCCTCAAGCTGTTCTTGCTCTGACAGTGCTTTGCCCATGAGCAGGCGAGTCATCTGTCTGACCTCGCGGCCGGATCCTTTCTGCTGTTTTTCCATCTCCTGCCTCACCGTCAGCATGTTGGACACAACCTTTTCCTGAGTCGATGACAGCTTGGTGATCGTCGACTGCAACTGAGCCATGCCCTGTTGTTGCAACTGAATCGTATCCACCGTTCTCGCTTGCATCTGTGCCAGCTCGCCCAACTGCCGCTCCAGCTTCGTCACTTCGGGAAGCGAAGCTGCCCAGGGCGCCTCCGCTTGCGTGACCAGCGACGGAGTACGCTCAGGGGCCATCCGGACGGCGATGCGGTCTGCCGCCAATCCCACTACGACGATCGCCAGCAGTAACTGGGCAACGGCTACGACCCGAATCCTAGGTCCCATCATCACCGTCGGAAGGCGAACCGTGGCTTCGGCTGAAGCGGCAAGGGTCTTCCAGATACGCCGCCAGCTACTTGGAGCAGGAGTAAACATGGCGGTCGCCGATCCGCCTTGCGCGGTATTATGAATGCGAAGTTGAATCGTATCCCCTGAAATCGGAATGTGGGCGGTTCGGAATCCATATTCCGGAGCGGAAAGACCGCCCAGGAGGACACCATCCTCAGATCGGAGTTCTACGGTATCGATGCGGGTCTGGATCTGGATCTGGAAAGTGGTTTCAGTCCCTCCTCCATCCAGCGTCCCTACCCGATGCTCATTGACAAAGACCTGGATCGGATCGGATGAGCCACAGGCAGAACGACGAGCTCTGACTTTCAGCCCATCGATCAGGCATGCACGGTAATCCTCTAGATCTCGATCCTGTGCCATATCTTCCTCCTCCGCCTCCCTGTTACACCTATCGATCGAGGCGTTTACGGACGCACATGCAATTCGACTCTCGGCTTCCCGATCGTTTCATCTCCGTTCCGACCAAGATCCCAGGCGGTTTGAATACAATCCGCACAGAGCACCAGGTGCCACAGCCGGTAATCGCAGCCATGCCCTTCGGAGAACATCGCTCCCCACTGACCGCGGGATAAGCAGGGGTAATGGTCCGGCTCACTTTTGCGATAGTGGGCTTGCGCGAATCGGACGAGCCGCTCGGTTTCATGATGGAATCGTTGCGGGTGACGCTGCTGCTGGACCACGAGCTCCTCCAACTCCACATCGGTCATGCCGATTTCGTCCATGGTCCGTTTCCAGCCGGAATCTCGCCAGCGTCGAAAGTTCTTGTAGATGCGCTGGCTTTCCAATTCATTCAACCCGGTAATCGCGATGACGTCTCGCGGGCCCATTCCGTAGCAGTGGTGATACAAGGCGATCAGCGCGTCACGGCTGATCACCGCGCGAGCTACGAGCCCATCAAGATACCGCCCGAGCGGTGTGAGTAAGTCAGGATGATAGCAAAACGGGTCCGGTTGGCTGTGCTGCTTGGCGACGAACGAATCCAGGAGAAACAAGGGCCGACAGGGAACTTCGCTGCGCCCGCACACAAGAAACCGTTCGAGGTATTCGGCGCCCCAGCGTAAGACGAACTTTTCGTGCGCGACATCGTCGGCCCACTGGCCGGTTTCCCGCAAAAACCGTTTCGTAGAGCTGGTAGCCCTGTCCAGAAACACCGGCAGGGCTTGAGAGACGAGTCGATCGAACTCGTCTGCGGTCCGCACCACATCCTCTAACCTGATCACCGTTGTTGTACGATCGGGCATTATCTGGTCTCTGCCGGAGACAGACGGATTTTCTCTCGGAGTCAGTATGTCTCTATCGAGAGAACATGTGCATTGGACAAATTCTGCCACCCCTCCGCTGATTTTGTCCATTGTCCCGATCGCCGTACGCCTGGTAAAAAGCTCACATCGCTCGTACATTGTGTACGAGCGTCATTCATTACTCTTTGGAGGTCCCCATGAAACAGTTAATCGGATTGATGGCCTTGTCGGCATTCCTCGGCTTCGGTGCATTGTCCACGCTGGCGTTGGCCGGAGAGGATAAGAAGGAAGAAAAGAAGGGTGGCAATGTAATTGTGTTCGGTGAAGAAGAAAAGAAAAAAGAGGAAAAGAAGGGCGGCAATGTGATCGTGTTCGGCGATGAAGAAAAGAAGGATGAGAAAAAAGGGGGCAAGTAACCCTTCCCAGAGGGGCGCGGCTGTCGGCCGCGCCCCTGCCTATTGTTCATACAACACCTCCGGAAACCTATG
>MSXM01000114.1 GCA_002083565.1 Nitrospira sp. ST-bin4
GCATCGCAGTTTTGCAGACTGCTCCCTTACCACTTGGGTACGGCGCCTCGCGAGGGCGGCATTATAGTCGTTTCCGTTTCTTGAACACAACACGATAGGTCAACGCGCTAGCCCTTGCCGGCCATGCCGGATGATCCGGAGAGAAGCGATGGACGCCCGTGTTGAACACCTGTGATTGTGAACAGCAGTCCGAATAACATCAGCATCGCGATGCCCAGATGGTGGTAGCTCTTCAGCGCCTCCCAATTGGCCCTGCCGACGACTTCATAATTCAGCACCATCGTGAGCACAATATAGACGGCCAGCACGGTATAGCCGGCGCGGCTCAACCCGCCCCTCGCTCGCGCCGCAGCCGCGACGACAATGAACGCCGCGGGTATCATCCAGACCAGATGCTGATCCCAGGTGATGGGAGAGAAGAATAGAGCCAGCATCAAGGTCCCGGCGAAATCCCGCGCCCACGTGGGATCTCCAGGCCCTTCATACGCGCGCCGACTGGACCAGGCAAAGAGGCCGAGCAGGCCGAGCCCCGCAACGCCGACGATTCCGTTTGCGACCGGTGACGACAGGTCCATCACCGGCTTGTAATATCCACGGTCTACTTGCCGAAGCCGATGTGTCGGAGGATAGGTGACCAGATACCGCAGCATGGTATGCCGGAGCGAGAGATTGGCCTTTTGCAGTTCGTTCTCTTGCCGACCCTCCGCTTGCCGATCCAGCACGGACAACACGGCATTCTGCGTCCACTCGGCATGATGCTCCCACCAACTTGTAGGCCCCATATACAGAACAGGTAGCACGATCCAGGTTAGCGTAGCCAGCACCGTGTATGCGGCGACACGCCACTGCCGTTTCCATAGAAACAGGATCACGAAAAGCGCCGGGGTGATTTTGAGTACGATACCGAGCCCAACCATGGCCGCGCCTAGCCGTTCTTTTCCAGTCCATATCGCATAGATCCCGCCGGTCAGAATGCCCAGCAACATGAGATGCGGCCCGCCGTCGTCGAGATCATTCAAGATGAATTGCAGCGTCAACGCCCCAGCGCCTGCACCGAGCAGCAGAAGACGCCCACCTGTCAGCGCGTCGGCGCCCAATAGCATGCGGTGCATGAATCGGATGGTGAGAACCAAGCATCCGACGGCGACGGCGTAACGCAAGGCCAAACTTGGGTTTCTGTCCAGAACGAGCAAGGGAGCGAAGTAGATGCCGGTGGTCGGCAAATACATATAGCAATAGTCATTGGCATAGAGATATTCCCCTGAGAGAAAGCGCCTTCCGATCTCACGGTGAATATCGATGTCCCGAAAGTGAAACGACCGCCCGAATGAGATGATGTATCCGTGCACCAGCGCGGCGATCACGAGGCCGACGTTGAGCAGGCGCGCAAAAAGAGGCGCCCTGAGGAACTCACCGATCCAATGGCCCATGGGTTTCGATTCCTTCGGTCAGCGCACTCAGAACCACCACCGAAAAACCCTGTCGACTTTTCTTATCTTAACAATTGGGGGAGGATCCGAGGACTGACTCACACGGCAGGATGGCGAGCTTCTGAGCAGAGCACTTACCGGCGGGGCAATACTGGAATTTCTTTGCCAAGCGTCGAGGGTTGGTTCGACTGGGCAGCGAGCGGTTCCCAGCCCTCTGACTCGACAGGAACAACCACCTCTCCGTTCCCCTCGGCTTCTTTTTCCTTGGCCAGCTGTTCCACTTCTTGAATCAGCGTGTCCATCAATTCTTCCATCGGCACCTTCCGAACGAGCTTGCCCTTCTTGAACAGAATCCCTTTGCCCTCGCCGCCGGCAATGCCGATGTCGGCTTCCTTGCCCTCTCCGATACCGTTGACCACACAGCCGAGCACCGAAACATTCAACGGAGTTTTGATATGGCCCAGTTTCTTTTCCAGCTCATTCGCCATACGCACGACGTCAATCTCCACACGACCGCACGTCGGGCAAGCGATCACGTTGATCCCGCGGTGGCGGAGCTCCAGAGATTTCAAGATCTCAAATCCGACCTTGACTTCCTCCACCGGATCAGCGGCGAGCGAAACCCGAAGCGTATCGCCGATCCCCTGGGCCAACAAATAACCCAGCCCCATCGCCGACTTTACGGCACCGGTCATGGCCGTACCGGCTTCCGTAATGCCGATATGCAGAGGATAATCGGACTGCATCGCAAAGAGCCAGTAGGCATCGATGGCGTGCTTGACATCGGAGGCCTTGAGCGACACCTTCATGTTGGTAAAGCCGACGTCTTCCAGTGCATGCACCGCGTTGAGCGCCGATTCGGAGAGCGCTTCGGGAGAAGGCCATCCGTACTTATCCAGCAGCGGGCGTTCGAGCGAACCTCCGTTGACGCCGACTCGGATCGGAATACCATGATCATTGACCGCTTTGATCACTTCTTCAACTTTCCACCAGGCGCCGATGTTGCCGGGATTGATACGGACACAATCGACGACTGCCGCAGATTTCAACGCAAGCCGGTAATCAAAGTGAATGTCCGCGATCAACGGCACCGTCATCGCCGCTTTGATCTGAGGAAGAACTGCCGCGGCTTCCTCATCCGGCACGGCCACGCGGATAATTTCACACCCGGCAGCTTCCAGCTGGAGAATCTGCTCGACGGTCTTTCCAACATCCCGCGTGTCGGTCGAGCACATCGACTGTACGGACACCGGCGCATCGCCGCCGACCTTGACCTTGCCGACCTGAACCTGCCGAGTTTTTCTTCGTGCGATATGCATTCGACGTCTTTCGCCTTACCCCTTACCGTTCACCCCTCGCGTCTTCCAATCAGCTGCCCTGCTCGTCTCCGAGCGGGTGATGACTTCCCGACGCAACACCCGTAAACCGGCCTTTGGCCGTTGCCGGCGTACTGCCGATGAGCTCCTTGACGCTCTGGTAAATGCCTTCGGCGGTCAACCCATACCGCTCGCGCAGCAGGTCTTGCGGGCCCTGTTCGATATACCAATCCGGCAGCCCGATAATCTTCGTCGTCACATCGTTAACCCCGGATTCGGACAGCGTTTCAAGCACTGCAGATCCAAACCCGCCCATTCTGCACCCTTCTTCAACAGTGACAACGTAGCGGACCCGTTTCGCGACATCAGCAATAAGTTTGTGATCGAGCGGCTTCGCAAATCTGGCATTCACCACAGCCGTAGAGACGCCTTCTTGACCCAGACGCTCGGCGGCCTGATGAGCCTGCCAGACCGACACCCCGATCGCGACAATCGCGACATCCGTCCCATCCTTAATCAACTCCCCTTTGCCAATGGGTAATACCTGAGGCGCCGCATCCATGGTCACGCCAAGACTGACCCCGCGCGGATATCGCACGGAAATCGGACCGTTGTGCTGCACGGCGGTCTTCATCATGTGTTGCAACTCGTTTTCATCTTTCGGCGCCATCACGACCATGTTGGGAACGTGGCGCAGATACGCATAGTCGAACGCGCCATGGTGCGTCGTCCCATCTTCGGCAACGAGCCCGCCGCGATCGATGCAAAACACGACGGGAAGATTCTGTGTCGCCACATCGTGCACCACCTGATCGT
>MSXM01000028.1:0-22720 GCA_002083565.1 Nitrospira sp. ST-bin4
GGTCAAGATGCCGATTCGGCGACCCGACGGGAGCCGTTGATTGGATAAGCCAGTGGCGAGCGCGAGAAATTCTTCGAGGGTTTTCCCACGGATTGCGCCACACTGTGTGAACAATGCGGCAACCGCCGTTTCGTTCGTGGCCAGTGCCGCCGTGTGAGATCCGGCCGCTGATTGTCCAACCTGTGTCCGACCCGCTTTCATGACGACGACGGGCTTCCTTTTTCCCACCCGCTCGGCAATCAATCTGAACCGGTGAGGATCGACGATGGTTTCAAGATAGAGGAGAATCACGTCTGTCGCCTGGTCCTGTTCCCAGTACTCCAGAAGATCATTCACCGTGACATCTATGTGGTTGCCGACACTGACGAAGCTGGACAGGCCGAGATTCAACCGTCTGGCCGCCGTCACCACTGCGAGCCCAACCCCGCCGCTTTCAGAGGCGAGGGCGACTCGACCGGTGGGCGGGATTGTCGGCGTATAGGTCGCATTGAGACGGACAGTGGAGTCCATGTTCATCAGTCCGAAGCAGTTCGGTCCGATCAGGCGAATCCCATGCTGACGGACTTTTGCACGCAGTTGCTCTTCGAGTGAGATTCCCGATGCGCCGGTTTCGGCAAATCCCGCCGTGATGAGAACCACGGCGAGCACTTGCTTGGCGGCGCAGTCGTCCATAACCGAAAGAACACACTCAGATGGCACGGCGATGACGGCGAGATCGACAGGGCCGGGAATGGCCCTCAGTGAGGGGAATGCCCGTAGCCCTGCAATTTCCGTCGCATGTGGATTGATCGGGACGATGGTTCCGGCGAAGCCGCCCTGTTGCAGCGATTCGATGATCCGATGCCCGATACCGGTTGGCTTACGGGAGGCGCCGACCACGGCGACATGACGGGGATAGAAAAACGGCTTCAGCGAGTTGATACCGCAATCAGGTGAAGAGCCAGCCATCGATACCTTCCTGCATGGATAATCACGTTTGGTTCAATGCGTTCCCTCATCAGATAAGCCACTTGGGTTGAAGAAGCAAGGCAGCCCCCAATCCGGCCATCACCAGGCCGCTCGTGAGCTTCAGCCAGCGCCCCGCACTTTCTTGTAGTTTCCTCCGACCCAATGTGACTACGGCAATTGTCACCATGAGGCTGTCATCAAAGATATAGGCCAGGTTATAGAGGCCGAGGTAGCCGTAGTATTCCCACATCGGCAATTGCTGCAGAGTGAGAATCTGTGTATAGAGCGCCGGGAATCCGGCGGTGCACAGCAGTTCGATGATGTTGACGAGTCCTGCGAGGATCACGACGCTTGCCATGGCGCCGGCGAGGTTCTCGGCCTGGAGTATCCCTCTGACCCTGGCGTAAAGCCCCGGCTTGGCAGATTCGGGAATGCTCAGCGAGATGCCGCGATGGAGGGCAAAGAAGTCTTTGATATTGACCGTTCCCACAACCAGGGCAACGCTTCCCAGTATGATCTGAACAGCGCGGGAAAGGCCGATCAAGAGAAACATGTTCAGCCAGGCCGCCATGAAGGCGAAATAGACCACGCCGCTGACGAGCACGAACGTTCCGGCGATCAGGACCATCTTCCGCCGATCCTGAAGATTGACGAGCAGCGACAGCAGAAAAAGCAGCACCCACATCGCGCAGGGGTTGAACCCGTCCAGCAACCCGATGGCAACGGTAAACAGCGGAAGGCCAAGGTCCCTGACTCGTAGCTCGCCGAACCATTCTGTCTTGATACCCTCGCCCACAACCGGCGCGACGCCTGGCACGGGCCGATCGAGCCGGGCGCGTATCTCCGCTCCGGTCGTGTCGGCTGAGCGGAACCCGATCGTCAGTTCCCCGCCGATCAGAAAGGCCGGGACGCCGAAGTCGGCGACTCCCCGTTCAGCCGCCAGTAATGCAAGGCGCTTACGCGCGGCGGAGTTCTCGGCGATGTCGTAACTCGCGATCCGAAGCGATGGGCGATCATGCTGAAGTTCATCGAGAAAGATCTTGGCGGTTTCACAATGGGGACAGCCTGCGCGGACGAAGACCTCGATGTCCGGAGCTCTTTCTTCAGCGTGAATCTGTGTGGTGCCGGTGAAGCACAGCAGAATGAAAAGACCAGCGGCAAGTTGCAGAACCCGCCCCTGCCCGGCTGTGGATTGGCAGAACACCTAACTGACGATGTCGGGCGGCGACATGGCTCTGATATAGGACAACACGTCCAGGATCTGTTCGTCCGTCAGCTTGCCGCGGAATCCGTGCATCGGGCTGAACAGCACGCCGTTCGAGATTGCCACGAGCAGTTCCCAGTCTGTTTTCGAGCGGGTGATGCGAGACTGCAGATTCGCCGGACGCACGATCAAGTCTTCGCTGTCGGGGCCGTTCCCGTCCAATTTGGATCCATGGCAACGAAGGCACTGTTGTTCATACACGCCTTGCCCGATCTTTGGATTTCCGCGAGACATCTGCGCCGAAACCCAGGACGTTCCGATGAGGAGGAGGATGACAACAGCAGCCAGTGTCGTTTTCATGATCGATCCCTTTCACCGTATGACAAGGATGGGACATGTCACCTGATGGACGATGGCGTGCGACACGCTTCCCAGGAGGAAGCGGTCGATTCCCTTGCGTCCGTGCGAAGCGACCACCACCAAGTCCATGTCTTGCGCCTGCTCTCCGACCATCGCCGCCGGATTGCCTACCGCCACCTTTGTGCTGACCGTATATCGGGAATCCAGGAGTTTGGCCGCAGTGGCCTTGACGAATTCCTCCGCATAGGACTCTGCGCCTTCCCACCAGGCTCTTGCCCCCAGCGCGTCATAGGGGCTGTCTAACCCGACGGGGACGACGGCATTGAGCACACAGAGTTCAACCGGCGTCGCAAACTGGTGACGGGTCAGCCACTGCGTGATTCGATCGGCGTCATCATGGCCTTCAATGGCGACCAGTACCCGCTTAATCGGCCGCGCGGGTCCTTTGACGATCAACGTGGGACGAGATGCATGCGACAGCACGCGATGAGAGACGCTGCCGAGGACGGTTTCAGCGACACGGCTGCGGCCGCGCGCGCCAACGACGACGAGGTCGGCCGCGACGGTTTGAGCGCTGTCGAGAATGATCTGAGCGGGGCTGCCGATTTCATTGACCTTTCGCACGGTCCCTGCGTCGGGTGGAACCATGGCGGCTGCGCGTTCAAGCAGTTGACGGCCTGCGTCCACCATCGCGTTACGAAAGTCGTCGTAGCCTTGCAGATTGGTCATCTCGGCTAGGAGCGGCTGCTCGAAAAAGCCGAGATTGACCCCGTGCACCAGCGTGACGTCTGTTGGATGATAGACATGAAACGTCTGGGTGACAGCGGTAAAGGCCTGGTCCGACCAATCGATGCCGATCGCGATTCTCATACGTGAGGCTCCTTCGTCTCTTCGTCAAAACAGAGGATGGGGCGATGTGCCGAACGGAAGCGTACGCGGCGAATCGCCGAGATTGCCTCGAATGCGCCACTCACCTTCTTCCATCACGAGGTAGTGCACTTCCTCATGCCAGCTGTCGATGGGCACGTATAGGCCACTGGTCTTGGACCGTGCCCACAGATGGCCGGTGCAGGTGACCTCCAGCACGGTCTGGCTTCCCGATCCGACCTTGGTGAATTTGCTGAGGATATGAGTGCTAGCAATCTCTTGATACTCGTCGAACAGGTCTTTCCAAACCTTGCGGATATCATCCTTCTTGAGCCCATGGTAGTTGTAGTGCTGAGAGTAGACGGCCATGACCCTGTCGAGATCATGGGCCTTCACCGCCTGTTCAGCCCGCTCGAATACGGCCACTACGGACTTGACGGTAACTTCGTCCACTTCGATCACGGAACCGGCCGGGACGACGATCTTGGCCTGCGCCGTGCCTCCCGGGCCGGTCAGGGTCAGGCAAAAGCACATGAATAAAGCGGTGACGGCGACATACATGTTCCGGCCTCCAACAGGCATCGCATTCTCCCTTCCTCGTTGCATCACAGGCAGCTTCTCCACCGGCTTCATCACAGACGCTCGCGAATCATGCGGCTAGGCGGAGGAAGGCTCTGCCCGCTCGCGCATCGCTTCCTCAGCCAGATTCAAGTACTCCACGACATCACGATCGTCGACCTGGGCGAAATCGACATAGTGATTTCCTACCGCCCAGAATGGGTCTGGTGTGGCAAGCACCACCAACTCATCGACTTGCGCGCGGGCCTCCAGGATGGTGTCCGTCGGGCCGACCGGGATCGCTCCAATCAGGCGACGCGGATTCAGGCTCTTGATCGACTGGATCGACGCGAAGAACGTGGAGCCGGTGGCGATTCCGTCGTCCACGAGAATGACGGTGCGGCCGGTGAGCACAGGAAACCGGCGGTCTTGCCGATAGAGAGTCTGTCTGCGGGCGATCTCCTCCTGCTGGGCTCGAACAAGTTGTGTGATGTCCGCACGGGAGAGACGACAGGCCGCCATCGCCTCCGGATTCAGATAGACCACTCCCGTCTCGCCCACCGCGCCCAAGGCGTACTCCGGATTATCCGGCGCCCCCAGCTTGCGGGTAATGAACACGTCCAGCGGAAGATGCAGCCCCAGGCTCAATTGGTACCCGACCGCCACGCCGCCACGGGGGAGCGCCAGGATGAGAGTTCCCGGCTGGTCACGGTAGCTGCTCAGTCGTTCGACGAGCCGGTGACCGGCCTCTTCACGATTCTTGAAAATCATAATACGGTCTATCCCGTCTACTATCCTGTCTATGTGGTCGTTCAAGCATTTCCGGTCTGTCCGGCCTAGGCGGACCGGGCAGTCTCAATACCGAGACAGACCGTGAGACTACTTGATGCCGCTGGTCACCCCGACTCCGATTAAAAACATAGCGGCCAAGATCAGCAAGACCATCAGCCACCAGAAGTGGCGGTGACGCCTGGTCTCCCCCTGTTGCCAATGGACATCCCAGGGGATCTCAAGATATTTTTGATGCCGGAACATGGTGTCCTCCTTTTCCTCACGACACCTTCACCTCGATCGATTTCGGCCTGGCCTTCTCCGACTTCGGGAGACGTACGTTTAGTACACCATCCTTGTACTCGGCGCTGACCTTGGAGCCGTCGGCATCTTCGGGAAGGGTGAAGCTCCGCATGAAGCTGCCGTAGGCCCGTTCCACCCTGTGATACTTCTTGCCCTTCTCCTCTTTCTCATATTTGCGTTCTCCGCTGATCGAGAGGACGTCGTCAAGGACGTTGATCTTGATCTCTTCCTTCTTCATCTCGGGAAGTTCAGCCTTCACGACGTATCCCTTGTCGTCTTCACTGATGTCGACGAGGGGTGACCATTCAGCGACCGCCATGGCTTCCTTCTTTTCACCGCTCGTCGCTATTGGGGCGCGCCCGAAGATCGTCGAAAGGCGTTTCTCCATATCTTCGAATTCTCTCCACGGATTCCAACGAGCCGACGGTTCCCATCTGCTGAGTCCGGACATGGCAGACCCTCCTTGTTTTGTTAATCAATAGGTATGGTTACGGTCATTCCTACCGTGGCATCTCTACGCCGTCAGGACTCCCTGTTCGGTGAGGTGCGACCGCTGCAGAGTCAGATTGCATCGGTAATGCCACATTGATGGCAGCCTGGAGCAGGCTCGGTCGATTGTACAGAATCAAGGAGTTGCGAGCTTGGCGAGGTGCAGGCCATGCACTGTGGATTGACACGCTGTTGCATTACAGGGCAGGACCGTTTCTGGCACTGTGGAATCTTTCGACAATCAATAACGCTCGGCAGGCGGCTCGTACTAAATGCCAATTGGGTCGGTCAGCCGAACTCCGTGGTGGGGATTAGTGGACTGCCACGCAATCTTGACAAGGCCATTTGTCGGGAATAAACTTATTAGGTATAAATCAAGCTCGGAATGGTAAATGAGCCGAGCGTATCGCGCACCTTCCACGGCCCTAAGGGCTGCTGTGATGCGAACAGCGGTGCCAATACAGAAAGGAGGGAGCAGTTAGTTTCAGCCCTTGTGGGGGTTGCTATGGTGTATTACTTCGTTGCGTAACGGTTCGAACGAAAGGAGTAACCATGGATAGCACATTCTTAATGTTCGCGGTCGTCATGTTCGGGATCCTGGTCGGCGGGATCGTTGTGTATAAGAAAAGCCAGTAAACCGTCGCGTCTCAGTCAGCCGATAGGCGGCACGTGGTGACTCGGTTTCGTCTCTTGTAAGGTGTGTCTTCCTCTCATCGAGATTGTTTCCGGGTGGAGTGATGGTGTGTGCCATGACCGAGTCACTGGTGCTTCCCACAATCACTGCACAAGTAATCCTCTGATATTTCACTTGGAATCGTCAATCGGAGCTTCCCGACCATCTGCCGGTATTGCCGATCGTTTATTGTCCCTCGCCCTTAGTAGGGACAGTTTATATGCTGGCGGCGGTTGCACTACTCTTGAATAGCCTTGGCCCGCTTCTGGAGATAGGCGTTGCGGACGGCGCTATAGAGATCGACCGTAGATTCTTCGACGCCCTGATATTTTTCAAGGTTGAGTGAGCGGTCATTCACCACGTCGGTGACTTTTGCACCGAACAGTATGAGAGAAGTCGTCGTTCGATTGTAATGGGGAATTGCGGACGGAATGTCGCCGATTTCAATGACGGGCAGAGCCAGCCAGTAAATGGGATTGAGGAAAATATCCCCGACGTATCCAACAAAGTCCCGGACTGTAAACGGCGGATAGAGCGGCACGATAATGTACGGTCCTGGTTTGACTCCATAGAAACCGAGTGTTTGGCCTAAATCTTCTTCTGGCGTCTTCAGATTCATGTCGCTTGCCCAATCGATAAATCCGGCAATACCAACCGTGGTGTTCACGAGAAAACGGCCGGTCTCGATTCCTGCTCCACGGAACTTTCCCTGCAAGACATTGTTGACAAATCGCGGCACGAACCTCGTGTTATAAAAGAAGTTGCTGACGCCGACTTGAACCGGATTCGGCATGATAAAGTCGTATCCCTTTGCAACCGGTTTCAGGATCCAGCGGTCGAGCTGCCGGTTCAATTCAAAGACCTTTGTGTTGAGAGGCTCCCAGGGATCGTATTCTTCGAGACCTGCCTCACCAGATTTGGCAAAGGGATCAAACGGTTCTTCTTGGGACTGGTCACGAACAGTCGTTGTCGGCGAAGCGGAGGAAGCTGCCGCAATGATCGGAACGGATGTGCTCAACTGACCGGTGGAGGGTAGCGGAAGGGCCCCTGAAACAACTTGGTTGGCGCACCCGGAAAACAAGAGAAGCGTCACGAGTAAGGTTAGTCCAATGAAGGACTCTCTCAAAAGCACCGTTGCCCTGTTCATATCGGCGGTCATTCTATTTCTCTGCTCCCTGTGAGATTATCCCCGTACCTGCCAATAGGTGCCGCACTTTACCAAAAGCCGGTTCAATCGCCAATCATTAATTTTGCTTCTGGAATCGGGTGATCGGCTGCGCAGCTTGGCCATATGTTTCAACAATTTCAATAACTTGTTGAGGCACAGCTTATCCTGAATGGGCGCGCATCCGAGGCTCGAACATGTCGCGTTTCGCGGCAGGGTGGAAAAACAGCCTGTGGCGTTTAGCGACGGGTTAGAGAAGAGGAGGTGCCGATGCGAGAACAGGAAATGATCCAGGACTCCACGTTTTGAAGGATTTCCTCGATCTGACAAGCATGGCATTGCTATTGCTCGTTCCCGAGTTCTATCGAGGACTCAGCGCTGCTCTCAGTACCGTTCTCATCCTCGGAGGCCTGTTCTGCGATCCAGCTTGCGCTTGAGCGAGTCAATTGTTGTGCAATCTCTAACCCCGGGGGGGATTCTGCGATGAAAGCTGTCGTTGGAATCGATGGGTCAAAGTATGGGGATTGGGCGTTGGAATGGGTGGCGAAACTGCCGCTGAAGGCGGTGCCGAGTATCGTCGGGGTGCATGGCCTCGATACTCAGTCTGTACCGACATCGTTGATCACACATCCGTCTGTGAGCGGGAATGAGCCGGATGAGGGCGAAGTCATTCACTTCCTTGAATCCCAAGCCAAGCAAGTGGTGGCGGAGTCGCAGCAACGTATGAAGGCACTAGGCTTGAAAGGCTCGGTGCGTGTGGAGAGGCAAGCGATCGCGAAAGTTCTGCTCAAGCATGCGGGACGCAATGGATTGGTGGTAGTGGGCAGTCGGGGACTGAATGCGCTGGACCGGCTCATGATGGGAAGCGTCTCCACTGCCGTGACCATCCATGCGTCCGGTCCTGTGTTGGTTGTGAAAGAGCCGCCGAAGCCGATCCGGCGGATTCTGTTCGCAACGGACGGTTCTCCCTCCTCAGGCAAAGCGCTGCGATTCCTCACCGGACAGTTTCAGGTCAAGTCAGCGGCTGATCCGATAGGAATTCTCCTGGTCCACGTCATGCCGTTTCTACGGTATACGGTCGTCAAAGAGGCCGGCGAGAAATTACTCGCGCAGGAGGCGGCCAAACTCGAAAAGTCCGGATATCGTGTCAGGCAGTTTCCAAGAGTGGGGCCGGCTGCGGAGGAAATCTTGAAAGTGGTGGGTCGTGAACAGCCGGATCTGATCGTCACCGGGGCCAAGGGGCGTAGCGCCGTTGCCCGCTTTCTCCAAGGCAGTGTATCGACCAAGATAGTCCAGCGGAGCGACTGCTCAATCCTGGTTGTACGGTAAGGGAGGCGTAACGCCTCCACAGGCAACGCAGAAAAAGAAACGGCCATGAACTCCGTACAGAGTCATGGCCGTCGTTCTTTTCTCGGCCACAGCCTAGGCGCTCTTCTTGTAGACGACCAGCCCACCGACCAGCAGCCCTACCATGACAATCGCGAACAGTGTCAGCATATCCATAGCGACTCCTTTGGTTTGGATGACGATGCCCCTCTTGTTCAGACTGATTGAGCAACTATCATGCTGAGTTCATGGCGGAGTACCAATTCTTGCAAACGCCGTGTAATGAATGGTTTGCGCAATGCGTATGGTCAGCTGAATTCGAACGCTGTGGAGAATATCCTCAAGACCGTCCAGAACTTTTGACAATATGAGAGGAGGACGAGTTAGGGTAGCCGCTCGCGTCCGTGGGGGGTAGTCAGGTCCTGGTCCGGGCCGAGAGGGATGATGCCGGTTGGATTGATTTCGCCATGGGTCAGGTAGTAATGCCGCTTGATATGGTCGAAGTTCACCGTGTCGGCGACGCCGTCAGTTTGATAGAGGTCTTTCAAGTAGCCGAACAGATTCGGGTAATCGACGATGCGTCTGATGTTGCACTTGAAGTGGCCGTGGTACACAGCATCGAACCGCACCAGCGTGACGAACAAGCGCCAATCGGTTTCGACGAATGTCGTGCCGAATAGGAAGCGCCGGTTTGCAAGCCGCGCATCGAGCAGATCCAGTGCCTCAAACAGCTGCCGTACGGCCCGTTCATAGGCCCGCTGCGATGTGGCGAATCCTGCCCGATAGACTCCATCGTTCACGTTTTCGTAGACGAAGCGGTTGAGTTCGTCGATGTCCTGGCGTCGTGCTTCCGGATACAGGTCGAGCCTACTGTCTGTGAAACGATCGAACCCGCTATTGAAGATTCTCATGAGATCGTCGTCGGAGTTGGTCACGATCCGCTTGGTGAACCGGTCCCACAACACCGGTACGGTGACGCGACCTCGATAATGCGGATCGGTCGCTTCATACGCCTCACGGAGAAAGTGGAATCCATTGATGGGATCGAGCGAATGGCCAGACCCTTCGCGAAACGCCCAGCCCTGCTCGTCACGAATCGGGTCCACGACCGTCATCCCGATGACTTCTTCGAGTTTCTTCAGCTTGCGTACGATGATCGTGCGGTGAGCCCAGGGGCATGCCCACGATACATACAGGTGATAGCGGTCTGGCGAGGAAGGAAATCCGGAACTGCCGTCAGCGGTCACCCAGCCTCGGAATGCATCCGATTGCCGGGTGAATTCACCGGCCTTGGACTGCTCGTTGGGAAACTGTGCCTGGACATCCATAAAGAGAACCGTCGCTCTTCCGTTGTCAGTATCTCACAGATAGATGCTGATGGCGTCGGAAGTTATTCAGTTCCTGTCCCATTTCACCACGGTGCGAATTCGAGACCGTAGCAAAAGGCTACAGGCACTAACCTGTTCACCAAGAAAATCGCTGTTTTGTGGGGCATGGCCCATGCTCAATAGGTAGGGAGGTATGGGTGCGTGTGGGCTTCGAGGAGGGACTGGGAACGGTGATGGTGGATGGTATTCGGCTGAGACGAAGCACAAGTGGAGCTTCGGCGCGTCGGCTTTCGGCAAGTTTCCTGATCTGCCTCATGCTGATCGGGATCGTTGCCTGTGAGAGCAAACAGCCGGATCCCTCCGTCGGCAAACCGGACGCACCCTCCGCCCAATCAGGACTTTTGCGTCTGACGCCTGAAGAGTCCTCCCGGATGGAGTTGGAACTCGCGCCTGTCGGGCAGGGGCAACTGCGCACACATCGTGAGTTTCCCGCCACCGTCCAGGCCAATGAGAACGAATTGGCCGAGGTCACGACCCTCATCCGCGGGCGTGTGGTCAAAGTCCATGTGGATGTCGGCCAGGACGTCAAGAAAGGCGCCTTGCTGGCGGTGCTCCACAGTATGGACCTTGGAGTAGCGGAGGGGGATTACCTGAAAGCTGCGGCAAGGCTACATGAAGCGGAACTGGCGCACGCGCGGGCCAAGGAGCTGTACGAAAACAAAGCCGTGAGCCTGGCCGAACTGCTGCGGCGCGAAGCTGCCATGAGAACGGCGCAAGCCGAAGCGCGTGAGACGAAGAACCGTCTGGAGCTGCTTGGAGTGACGCCGGATGAGATTGACCGGCTGGATCGGGAACATACGATCAAGGCCGATGTACCCTTACGCGCGCCGTTCGACGGCCGGATCATCATGCGCAATATTACGCGAGGCGAGGTGGTCGAAACGCACCAAAAATTCTTCACCGTGGCTAATCTGACCGATGTCTGGGTGGTCGGCAACGTGCCGGAGAAGGACGTCCGATTTATCCGCAAGGACCAGAAAGTCGATGTGGTCCTCGCCGCCTATCCGCACGCCATTTTCTCGGGAACGATCACTTACGTTGGAGATACGCTCGATCCGGCTACCCGTACGATGCGGCTTCGAGTGACAGTGCCGAATCCCGATCGGCTGCTGAAGCCGGAGATGTTCGCCGCGATTCGTGTCTATGCGGCGTCGAGTCCGGATGAACTGAGCCTGCCGATAGAGGCCGTTCAAAGCGGGCCGGCCGGCACCATGGTATTCGTGCAGCGCGGGCCGGGGGAATTCGAAGCGCGGGCGGTCAAGTTGGGAGACGAGCAGGGAGATCTGGTGCAGGTGCTGGGCGGAGTGCGCGCCGGCGAGCTCGTTGTGACGAAGGGTTCCTTCGCCCTCAAATCCGAGATGGAGCGGCACAAGATCGAGCCCACGCCATGATCGCCTCCCTGCTGGAATTTTCCTTGCGGCAACGGATTCTGGTCATCGGCCTGGCCTGTCTCCTGTCCGTCACCGGCCTCTTTGCCTTTCAGTCGATTCCGATCGATGCCTACCCCGACGTGACGAACATCCAGGTGCAGGTGCTGACTGAGGCACCGGGCCTCTCGCCGATCGAAGTCGAACGATTCATCACCTATCCGATCGAGCTTCAGATGACCGGCCTGCCTGGTCTTGCAGAGATCCGCTCACTTTCCAAATTTGCACTTTCTCAAATCACGGTGGTGTTTCAAGACGACGTGGATATCTACTTTGCCCGACAGTTGGTCCTCGAACGGATCATGGCGGCGAAGGAGCGATTGCCAGACGGGCTGGAACCGGTGATGGCCCCCGTCACAACTGGGCTGGGTGAGGTCTATCACTATTATGTCGAAGGGCCCCATGCGACGGCGACCGATTCACAGGTTGTCGAGAGGGAATTGATGGATCAGCGCACCATGCAGGAGTGGGTCCTGCGCCCTCAGCTGAAGAGCGTACCGGGCGTGATCGATGTGAACGGCATGGGTGGGTTTGTGAAGCAGTATCAGGTCCTGGTTGATCCGGCCAAGCTGCGCAAGTTCGACTTGACGTTCCAGCAGATCTACGAGGCAGTGGTGAAGAACAACGCCAATGTCGGGGGCAACGTGCTGGAGCGTCATGCCGAACGCTCGATCGTTCGAGGGCTTGGGTTGATCAGGACCGTTGGTGATATCGAATCCATAATCGTGAAAGAGGTCGGTGGCACACCGGTGTTCGTTCGCGATGTTGGAGAGGTCCGCATCGGCCACGCCGTTCGTCATGGCGCGGTGGTCCTCAATGGGGAGCGGGAAGTCGTCATAGGAACAGTGCTCATGCTTCGTGGAGGCAATGCCCGTCAGGTGGTTGAGGCAGTCAAGACGAAGGTAGAGGATTTGCAACAGAGTAATATTCTCCCGGGAGGCACAAGCCTGATCCCTTTTTACGATCGCATCGAACTGGTAAATGCCGCCATTCACACGGTACGTGACGCATTGATCGAGGGCATTGTGCTGGTGACCTTCATTTTCTTTTTCTTCCTGGGCCATGTCCGCAGCGCCATCATTGTAACAGTGACGTTGATCGTCACTCCGCTTGTGACGTTCATCCTGATGGAGCGGTTCGGGCTCTCGGCCAACTTGATGACGCTTGGCGGGCTGGCGATTGCCATCGGCGAGATCGCAGACGGGTCCCTTGTCGTCGTGGAAAACGCCTATCGGCATCTCGCACAACACAGCGGCGCCTCGCAGGAAAGCAGGTTCAGCGTCATTCTTCATGCGACGAAGGAAGTCGGTCGACCGATCCTGTTCGGCATTCTGATCATCAGCGTCGTCTTCCTGCCGCTCATGACGCTGCAAGGAATGGAAGGCAAGATGTTCGCGCCGCTGGCCTACACGCTGGTGATCGCACTCCTGGCCTCGGTCGTGGTGACACTGACCCTGTCGCCGGTGCTGGTGTCTCTACTCTTGCGCGGAGACCATCCCGAAGAGACGCGCGTGACGCGCTGGATGAAACAAGGCTACCTGCCGGTGTTGCAATGGACGCTCCGGCACCGCGGCCTCATCCTGACAGGTTCAACAGCGATCGTGCTGTGCAGCCTTGCCCTCGTTCCGTTCGTGGGGCGGGAATTCATTCCACTCCTTGAGGAAGGGGCCCTGACCCCGCAAGTCGTGAAGCTGCCGAGTGTGTCACTTCCTGAGTCCATCGAGATGGAGAAACAGACGCAAAAGGCCATGCTCGAATTTCCCGAAGTGAAGATGGCCGTGAGCAGAATTGGACGGGCCGAGATTCCCTACCACCCTGAAGATCTGTATGAGAGTGATCCGATTGTGTCATTGCACGACCGGAGCACCTGGAAAACGGCGGCGACGCAGTCGCAACTGACCGATGCCATCAGGAAAAGGCTGGCGGAGATTCCCGGCATCTCCGTCCTCATGAGCCAGCCGATTCAAGAGCGGGTAGACGAGCTGATTTCCGGCATCAGGACGCAATGCGCCATCAAGCTGTTCGGAGACGATCTCGACGTGCTCCGCGACAAGGCGCAGGAGATTGCCTCCTTGATACAACAAATCAATGGTGTCAAAGATATCAAGGTCGAACAGGTCGCTGGACAGCCCTACCTCATTATCGATATCGATCGGCAAAAGATCGCCCGTTTCGGTATCAACGTGGCGGACGTGCAGGAGATCATCACCACCGCGATCGGTGGGAAAGCGGCGACGCAGGTGTATGAAGGTGAGCGCCGGTTTCAGCTGACCCTGAGATTTCCGGAGCCGTACAGGAACAGCGTTGCCGCCATAGGAGAAATCCGCGTGAAGTCTCCTTCCGGCGCGCTCATTCCCATGAGAGACTTGGCCACGATCGAAATGCGTGAAGGCCCGGCTCGTATCAGTCGAGAGCATGTGAAGCGCCGTATCTACATCGGCTTCAACGTCGTCGGCCGGGACATTGGCGGTGTTGTGGATGAAGGGCGCGCCAAGTTGGCGGCACAACTTCACTTACCGCAAGGGTATAGCGTTGTGTGGGGCGGGGCGTTCGAAAACATGGAGCGGGCCAATGCGCGGCTCATGATCGTCGTGCCGATCACGCTGGGCCTTGTCTTCTTTCTTCTGTTTTGGGCCTTTCATTCTTTTCGCTATGCCATATTGATTATCCTCAATCTCCCCTTCGCGCTGATCGGAGGCCTCGTGTCGCTGTGGTTGAGTGGCCAGTACCTGAGCGTGCCGGCTTCTATCGGTTTCATTGAACTGTTCGGGCTCGCGGTGGGAAATGGGATCGTGTTGGTCTCCTATATTAACCAGCTTCGCCATGAGGGACAGACGATCGACGAAGCGATCCTGGCCGGCTGCAGCCTGCGTCTTCGACCAGTCGTGATGACGATGATGACGACGTTGCTCGGGCTTCTGCCGCTGGCGCTGGCGCAAGGAATCGGGGCGGAGGTTCAGAGACCACTCGCCAGCGTCGTCATCGGCGGACTCTTCACGTCAACGGTGCTGACGCTTGTCGTACTCCCCGCGCTCTATAGCATGTTCGCGGGGCGTGAGGTGGGGAAAGAGGAGGCGCCGGAATGGGTGTGAAGGGGGAAAGGGAGAGGAGCATCGTCAATCCCTTCGCTCGCCGAGGCCGCACGATCAGAATGTGCTCCCTCGATGCGCGCGGTAAGGGATCGACGATGCCCCTCTCCCAGTGAGAAAAATGAAGGGGAGCGATGAAGGCACCAAGGTGGCGCGATGTCGTCGCACGCTGAAGGTTAGGCTGGTGGGCATGGGATTGCTGTATCGCCATCGACAGGTTCCCCTGCACGATCGCGTGAGAAAGTGGAAGAAAAGAAGAGCTGAGGCCCCACATCGGAATGTGCTCCCTTGATGCGCGCGGTGAGGGCTTGCCCCCTGCCGCCCGCCGGAGTGAAGTGGGCACTAATCTTGTATGAGTGTTTCGTGAGCCTGCCGGGCCGGCTAGCTCGTCTTGGACTGGATGCGAGGCTGATTTCTGAGGGCAATCATAGTCAACCGGGAGGGGACTGTACATGAGTGAGAGGCTGATAAGAGTGACCGTGCTGTGTTTCCTCGTATGTGTCGGGGTGAGCGCACAATCAGTGACCGCCCATGCCGCCGGGGGTGGCGAGCAGGACTTTACCAAGGGGGAAGGCCTGCTGAAGAACAAACACTATGCGGAGGCGCGGGCCGCGTTGGAAGCCGGCCTGCTGAAAGATCCGTCCAATATGCCGGCTCATTTCAACCTGGCCGAGGCCTGTCGAGCCCTGGAAGTCTGGGCCTGCGCAGAGGAACATTACGAGACTGCCTTGGAGCTGGATGCCAAATCCGGCCCCACGAAGTCATATTTGCCAAAAACCAAAGCGAAGGTGTGGCGGTTACGGGATGAAATGACGGTCTGGCGGCTCCTGAACGAGGCGAAGGATCTGCTGGCCGGTGGAAAACTGAAGCAGGCGGAGGAGTCCTTGCACAGCGCCGATGAGCTGGGTCTCAACAATGAGCAGCAACCTCTCTATCAACAGCTGCAGGCGAAACTTCCACGATCACGATCCACTGCCGTATCGAGACATCCGGCATTTGCGGGATCGGGAGGAAGTTTGGCGGAGACCGATTCGCTGGATATGCAGATGGTGCTGGTGCCGGCCGGGAAGTTCGCGAGGGGAAGCAATCGCGGAGAAGACGAAAAGCCTGTAAGACAGATCTACCTCAATGCCTTCTACATGGATAAGTTTGAGGTGACGGTGGGACAGTACGCCAGGTATCTGGAAGTGACGGGCATGGAGGAGCCTCCGGACTGGAGCATCATGAATCAACCCCAACATCAGAGACGGCCCGTCGTCAATGTGAGCTGGGAGGATGCCGTCAATTACTGTAAGTGGGCGGGCAAGCGTCTGCCGACTGAGGCGGAGTGGGAAAAGGCCGCGCGGGGAACAGATGGGCGGATCTACCCCTGGGGCAATGAAGCGCCGACTCGGCTCCACGCCAATTACGGGAGAAAGGATTGGGACGACCATCTGGCCTTGGCCCCGGTTGGATCGTTCGAGGCGGGGAAGAGTCCCTATGGTATCTACGACATGGCCGGCAATGCCTGGGAGTGGGTCTTCGATTGGTACGACCATGACTCTTATGTGACCAGTTTGGAAAAGAACCCCATTGGGCCGGCAAAGGGTGATCAGAAGGTCGTGCGCGGTGGGTCCTGGCTGTACGTGTCTGATTTTTTGCGGTCTGCGCACCGGTTCAACGCTCAACCGATGAACCGGCATTTCGGCTATGGGTTCCGTTGTTCAAAGACGCCATAGCCCTGGCTCTTGTGTTCAGGACCTCATGTCGCATTCGGCAGAAGAATGTAGGTGGGTTGTCAACAAGGAGGAGAACAGCACATGTTGAAAGAAGTAACGGGAGACATTTTATTGACCAAGGCCTTAGCGGTGGCGCACGGAGTTGCGCCGAACGACAATTTTGCCAGCGGGCTGGCGTTGTCGCTGAGAGAACATTGGCCGGCGATGTACAAGGACTTCCGGCACTACTGCCAGACGGTGACCCCCAAGCCCGGCGAGTTATGGACCTGGGCGGGTGTTGGCGGCGTCCGGGTCGTGAATCTGTTTACCCAGGAGCCGGCTCCCAGCCACGGCGCCAAGCCAGGTCGGGCCACGATCGAGAACGTCAACCACTGCCTGAAGGCCCTGTCCAAGTTGATCGAAACCGAGAAGATCAACAGTGTCGCGCTGCCCCGCCTGGCCACCGGGGTGGGCGGGCTGAAGTGGGACGACGTGAAGCCGTTGATTGACAAACATCTCGGCCACCTGCCCATTCCGGTCTATGTGTACACGACGTTCCGGCCCGGTGTGAAGGCGAAGGAAGAGTAGGAGGCAGGAGTCGGCACCCGCAGCGGAGTCATCTGCTGCGGGCCAAGAGAGGGAATCCCATGGCACTGATCCGGCAGGATCTGTACGACCGAATCGTCTCAGTGCGGCGAACGCTGCATCAGTATCCGGAGCTGAGCGGTCAGGAAACCAGAACGGCTGCTGTCATCGCAGACTTTCTGCGGGGAATCGGCATTCAGTGCCGGACGAATGTGGCGGGCACCGGTGTGATTGCCGACATTCCCGGTATGGCAGAAGTCCCCTGCGTCGTATTGCGCGCCGACACAGACGCGCTTCCGATTCAGGAAGAAACCGGCCTGGAGTTTGCTTCGGCGCACGACGGCGTCATGCATGCCTGCGGCCACGACGGACACACTGCAATGCTGCTCGGGGCGGCGGCGCTCCTGTCCAGTGAGGGGGATCTGCCGGCGCCTGTACGATTGATTTTCCAACCGGCTGAAGAAAAAGGCACCGGGGCGCAGGCGATGATTCAAGCCGGGGCGCTGGAAGGTGCCGGTATGATCTTCGGCGGCCACCTCGATCGTCACTACCATCCGGGAGCCATTGTCGTCGCGGAAGGCGCCGTCAATGCCTCGTCGGACAATTTCACCATCGAGATCATCGGACAGGGCGCGCATGGAGCCCGTCCGCACGAGAGTATCGACGCCGTGGTCGTCGGGAGCCTCATGATCATGGCGCTGCAGACGATCGTTTCCCGCGAGATCGACCCGGCCCGTCCGTCCGTCGTATCCGTCGGACAATTCCAGGCGGGAACCGCACCGAATGTCATTGCAGGCCAGGCGAGAATGGAAGGAACAGTCCGGGCTCAAGATCCGGCTGTGCGCCGGCAACTGCTGAACTCGGTTCGCCGCATCGCGGAGTCGATCGCGCAGCTGCACGGCGCACGGATTCACGTTGTGGTGAAGGAGGGTACGCCGCCGCTGATCAATACGCCGGACATGGCGACGCTCGCGCGGCGCGCCGCAGTCGAAGCGGTGGGCGAGGCCAACGTTCTGCCGCTCAAGACCGCGAACATGGGAGCGGAGGATTTCAGTTATTACATGGAGAAAATTCCGGGTGCCTATGTCCGGTTCGGCGGACAGGTGCCGGGCAAGGAAGGATTTCCCGCACACTCCAGCAAGTTCGATTTCGACGAAGAGGCCCTGGCCGTCGGCGCGGCCTATTATCGCGCGGTGGCCAGGATCGCGGGGCAACGTTTGCGCGAACAGCGCAACCGTCCCTGATCTTTGGTGCGAGGCTGTAATGATTCGGATCAGAGAAGCACGCGAAGAAGACGTCGGCCAGATCCGGGAGATCTTCCTCGCCGTCTACGGCGCCGACTATCCGCATCGCGAACTCTACGATGAATTGTGGCTGAAGCGGTCCGTCTTTACCGACGACGTGCTCATTCTCGTGGCCGAGGACACTGAGTCGGGGCGGGTCGTCGGCACTGCCTCCGTGCTGTTCGACTTCGGGGCTCATTCCGACCTGGTCGGAGAGTTCGGACGTCTTGCCGTCCATCCGGACTATCGCCGGTTGCAGGTGGGCAAGCTGCTGATGGAGAAACGGCTCGAAGCCATTCAGAACCGGTTGCATGTCGGCTTGGTAGTGGCGCGGACGGTGCATCCCTACGCCCAACGGATCAGCTTGTCGCATGGATTCATCGCGACCGGCTTTCTGCCGCTGAAACATTCGTTTCGCCACCGGGAGAGCTTCGCGCTGCTGGCTCGGTATTTCGGTGATGCGTTGGCCTTGCGCCGGAACAATCCACGAATCATCCCCGAAGCCTATACCCTGGCCAACCTCGTGATGAGCCAGCCGCCTCTCACGCCGGATTTCATCGTGGACGAAGACTCTGCATCCTATCCAACCGGCGGCGACTATCGCCTTGAACAACTGCAGGCGGAGGGGTATCCCGCGTTGTTGCGCATCGAACGGGGTCGAGTGCGGAATCGAGAGATCTTCGGCCCCATGCGGCTGGATTACGGCTTTTTCAAGCTTCAGGCCCGCCAGACCACGTATTTTCTTGCCCGCTCGGGCGGCCAGGTCGTCGGGGCGGTTGGTTACACGATGGACCCTGTGGAACACATCGTACGGGTTTTCGAACTCATTGCCCTGGCCGACGATGTGGTACGATTTCTTCTGGCCGAACTGGAACGGAAGTGCCGGGAGGAGATGGGGATCGAATACATTGAGATCGATGTCAGCGCGTATGCTCCCCGCATGCAGCGAACCCTTCTGGAGTTGAATTTTCTTCCCGTCGCCTATGTGCCCGCCATGGTCTTCTATCAGGTCGAACGGCTCGATATCGTCAAGATGGTGCGGTTGAACAACCTGCAAGATCTCGGGCCGCTCGGCCTGACGGAACCGGTTCAAGCTGTGGCCGACATCGTGATGCGCGGGTTTTCCACCTGCGTCATCGCTCCGCGTATGGCGCAGGCGATTAAGGAGGTTCCGTTGTTTCACGGGATGAATACGGAACAGGCGATGAGGCTGGCCGGAGTTTGTACGATGCGTGAGATTCGGGCCGGTGAGCGGCTGTTCGTCCAACACGATTCTGCGGACCGGTTATATCTCGTGCTTCAGGGTCAGGTCACCATCAGCGGGGGGAGCCCACCTGCCATGATCGGCAAGGTCCGTTCCGGAGAGACCTGCGGGGAGGTCTCCCTTCTCTCGGCGAGGCCCCACTCCGCAACCGCTACTGCCGAAGAGCAGGTTGAAGCGGCTGAGCTGCTGCATCGCGACCTGGTCGATCTCATTCGCCGCCGCCCGGACATCGGCGTCATCATCTACCGCAACTTAGCTGTCGGACTCGGAGACAAGCTCTTGCGTTCCGGCGATTGGAAGCGGGATCAGGGACAGATCGAAGCCGAGGGCTTGCAGCTTTCCTCGTGAGAGGCGGCAGCATGGAGCCCGCGTTTCGCTCCGTCTCGGTCCCACAGTACGTATCGCTCAAAGACCTGGGGAGTGCATAGTTGATAGTCGTCGGTGTGGTTCCCTGTTCAAAAGAGCATCTTGCAGCAGGGTCTCACTGCTACAACCCCGGCCGTCGCTTCACCATTCACCGGCGGGAGACGAGCCAAGGCATGGCGGCGAAGAGGATGAGGCTCAGGTAGTAGGCTGTCCCGGAAACCGGATCTCTGTTCAGCATGATGTCTGCGGCAGTCAGGTCTCGGAGTCCGATGCCGACGGCCAGCTCTCCCGCCAGCATTAAGCCCAGCGCAATTCCACCGATAGCCAATCGTGCTGCGTTATGGTGAGGTTCAGGGAAACGCCGGGTGATCCACCGTGCCGCGAGTACTGTTGCGAGCAGCATCAGCGGCATCTCAAGGAGTTCGGCGGCTCTGTGGCCGACATAAGGAACGACGAGCAACTCGCGAAAGGTTCCCAGAACGAATCCTGTTCCGAAGACCAGCAGAAAGTAGACGATGCCCGGCTTGAGCGTCTGCATGCTGTTTATGTCATATCCACCGATTCACTCGAGACGCATATTCAAGATACTTCCGTCCGAACCGGTCCGTCAGCGCTCGTTCCTCCGGTTTGATTTGGAAGCAATTCATGTAGAGGATGAAGGCAGGAAGAAAGAGCAACGCCAAGGCGTTTGCCAGATACAGAGCCCAGCCGGCCAAGAGCAACAACAGGCCGAGATACATCGGGTTGCGCGTAAAACGATAGATTCCCGATGTCACTAAGAACGATGCGGACGTTGGCTTCATAGGGTTCGCGGTGGTGTGTGCTCCCCAGAACGACAACATTGCCGATCCCGTGATGCCGGCCCCGACTATTCCCATTCCCATAGCCACGATTCGCAGTGGTGGATACGCGAATTCGGGCAGGGTGTAGGAAGCAAGCCACATGCCCATCGCGATTACTGCACCAACGGCGAGTGGTGGAATTTTCAAGTCGAGACGATGCATGGCATTCCATCGAACGGTGAAGCGGGTCGATGGGCAGGAGCCTACACTTTTTGGCACTCGACTGGCTACTTCTACCCATAGCGGCACAATCGTGCCTGTGCATGATCCTCGTAATCAGATATAGTGGTCGTGTTTACTTGGTTGAACAAACGTGCAACCTGTTCAGGGAACAAGGAGTTGAGATGAATCAGCATGGGGGCGGAGCCGCTAAAGATTTTATGCATCGCTACCTGGAGGTGGTTCCACAAGACACGACGGCTGCGGACGCGGCTGAGCGGATGGGCGTCAAGCAGATCGGCTGTCTGTTGGTGGAATCGAATGATCCCGAGCGAGGAATGTTTGGAATTCTGACGGAGACGGACCTCGTACGGAAAGTGCTTGCGCAGGGATTAGATCCCACGGTCACGATGGTGGATCGTGTGATGGCCAGCCCGATTTTGACGATTGCCGGGGACCGCTCCATGTTGGATGCCAGCCATTTGATGGAAACCAATCATGTGCGCCACCTCTGTGTAGCGGAGGCTGATGAGATTGTCGGAATCATTTCGGTGCGGGACCTTGTGCGATCGTTTGTGGATGCGGCGAGCGGTCCCGTCTGTGAGCTTGACCAGGTGTACCGCCCGCTGAGCGTTCTGATGGCGACCACCCTCGCGACGATCCAAAGCGACGCGTCGCTACTTGCGGCCGCTCGGCTGATGAGCGAGAAGCGCATGGGGTCATTGCTGACGATCGAGGCGGGCGAGATCGTCGGCATCGTGACCGAGCGCGATCTGGTCCGGAAGGGGCTGGCTTCCAACCGGGATCCAGGTAGCACGCACGTCAGTGCCGTAATGAGTTCTCCTCTACTCAGCATCGATGTGAATCGCACGATACGCGATGCCAGTCAAGCGATGGCCTTACAGGGGGTGCGTCACTTGGCCGTGACAGAGAACGGGAAGATCGTCGGGGTGCTCTCCGTGCGGGACTTAGTGAAAATGGTCTCCGTTCGGGATCGACCGAGGTTTCTCAGCAAGACATAGCGGATGGTGTCGCGTATCGCCGCGGCATGGGTACGATGTCGAACAAATCACGACGTTCCCCGGATCTTCCTAAAGCAGCCGTCGATGCGCTGTGGCAAGGCAATGTGATCGAGGCGATCAAGGTCGTTCGCGTGGAGCACAATGTCGGGTTGAAAGAGGCGAAGGAACAGGTGGACGCCTATATCGGTTCCCAGCCGGCTCTCAAGAAAAAGCTGGATCAGGTGCTCGCCACAGCGAAAGAACGGATGGTCCGCTGGCTGATCGGAGTTCTGGTGGTGGCGGCCGGTATTGCTTATTTCCTGATCCAAGGGGCGTGAATCAACGATCGGCTGCAACGGCGATAACCCGCTCGCGCTTCATCAGGCGAGACGGTCATACTGAATGGGAGGATTATATGAACGATCAAGACACACAACGCGCAGTAGGGATTCTCAACCGGATTATGGAGCACGAGTTAGCGGGCGTCGTGCGTTATATGCATTACTCACTCATGGTCTACGGCTATAACCGCATTCCTATCGTGTCGTGGCTGAAGAGTAATGCCGACGAGAGCCTTGCCCATGCGCATAAAGCCGGGGAACTGGTCACTTTGCTTGGCGGCCATCCCTCGCTGAAAATCGGGACGCTCTTGGAAACCGAGAAGCATGACGTGGGAGATATCCTGCGGGAAAGCCTGGAGCACGAGAAGGCTGCCGCCGACGCGTATTACGAACTTCTGAAACTCTCCGAGGGAAAGTCCATCCTGTTGGAAGAATTTGCGCGAGAGATGATCGTCGGTGAAGAGCTGCATCTGGACGAGGTGAACAAGATGTTGCGCAAGGCAGGTGATGTCCAGCCATTTCGCTCCTAGCCCTTCAAATGACCGGGAAAGACAGGGGGTTGAGACCATTGGTGGCCTCATCGCGTACGGCGGTCAATGCGCAGAATTAAGGAG
>MSXM01000028.1:22773-35368 GCA_002083565.1 Nitrospira sp. ST-bin4
CAGTGCTGGGATCAGAGGCTGCGTTCGCCAAAGTGCAGGTGTTGCCGGATGCCCAGTTGATGGTTGACGGAAAGACGATCAAGGAGCACAAACGGCTGCTTGGTCATCCGGTCGTGAAAGAGTTGCTTGCGTCATTCGAACGGGCCGAGACAGCGGTGCAGAAGGAAGATCTCGTTGCGCTCATGGCATTCTATTCGCCGGCGTACAATTATCACGGGTTGAAAGAAACCGACGTGCGGCGGGTGTGGGGCGAAGTGTTTATGCACTACAAGGCGGTGGAGTCTCTCCATATGCTGTCTGACATCAAAGTCCGGCAGGTGGATTCCCGGCTTCAGGCGGAGGTCACGTGCACCGGGGGGTTATATGGGACCGAGGAGCGAACGGGCAACCGGATCACGCTCGACAGTTGGTTCCGTGAGGTGCACTACCTGGTCAAGGAAGATGGCGTCTGGAGGTTTCTCGGCAATGCCGGCGAGGCTCCGGCAGCCGCTCCCTTTTCCGCTGCGCCACACCATCCCCTGTTCTGATCGCGCGCGCTCTTTTCCCTCCTCCCGGGGATCAGTAGAGACGGACGCATGTCCGAACCTCCTGTTCCTGGAAATCATTTCACAGGCGCGCGGTGACGGCTTTCACCTCGGTGTAGAGTTCCAATGCGTCGTGCCCCATTTCTCGGCCCCAGCCGGATTGCTTGTAGCCTCCGAAGGGCAGTGCGGCGTCAAAGATGTTGTAGCAGTTGATCCAGACCGACCCTGCGCGCAGCTGCGCCGCGATGCGGTGGGCCTTGCTGACGTCGCGGGTCCACACCGCAGCCGCCAGGCCGTAGATCGAGTCGTTTGCCAACGGGAGCACCTCGTCTATCTCCGTGAATGGCACCGCGCAGACGACCGGTCCGAAGATCTCCTCCTGCATGATCTTCATCTGCTGTGTCGTGTCGACCAGCACCGTCGGTTCCACAAAATAACCCTTGGTGCCCAGTTTGTGTCCGCCGACCACCGCTTTGGCTCCTTCCGAAAATCCCGATTCCAGATAACTGAGCACCCGCCGTTGCTGCTCATCCGAGACCAGCGGACCCATTTGGGTATCGAGATCCATGCCCGGTCCGACCTTGATCTTCTTCGCGTCCTCCGCGATGCCCTCTACTACCTTGTCGAAGATACGCTTGTCGACAAACAGCCGTGAGCCGGCGCAACAGCATTGGCCTTGGTTGAAAAAGATCGCGCTGGACACCCCTGGTATGCTTGCCGTGACATCAGCATCCTCGCACACGATGTTGGGTGATTTCCCCCCGAGTTCCAACGAGACTTTTTTCAGATTCCCCGCTGCCGCGCCAAGGATGAGCTTGCCGACTTCGGTGGAGCCTGTGAATGCGACTTTGTCCACATGCGGGTGTGCCGCCAATGCCGCGCCGGCGGTCTCTCCGTAGCCCGGCACGATGTTGACCACTCCATCAGGGAACCCCGCTTCGCAGATGAGTTCACCCAGTCGCAAGGCCGATAGTGGCGTCTGTTCAGCCGGTTTCAGTACGACGGTGCAGCCTGCGGCCAACGCCGGGCCGAGCTTCCAGGCCGCCATAAGCAGTGGAAAATTCCATGGGATGATCTGGGCCACCACGCCGACCGGTTCGCGCAGGGTGTAAGCAAGATACTGGGCCCCCGGCGTGTAGGGCACCGAAATGGGGATCGTCGTGCCTTCGATTTTGGTCGCCCAACCGGCCATGTAGCGGAAAAGATCCACGGCCAGCGGCACATCGGCCACCCGGGCTACACCCACGGGTTTGCCATTGTCGAGTGACTCGAGTTGCGCGAATTCTTCCAGGTGGGCTTCGAGTAAGTCTGCGAGTTTCCAGATCAATCGTCCTCGCTCCGATGTGGTGAGTCTGGGCCAGGGGCCGCTCTCGAAGGCCTTTCGCGCGGCAGCGACCGCCCTGTCGACATCCGTGCGGGCGCCCTCTGCGACCTGAGCCAGCACTTCGCCTGTGGCCGGGTTATAGGTCGGAAAGGTCTTTCCCGACGCGGCGTCGAGCCAGTTGCCGCCGATCAGCATTTTCAGGGGTGCGCCGACAAAGGTTCGGACCTGATGGTGCATAGGGACCTCAGCGGTTGCTGTGTTCATGGTGTTCCTCCTTTCCGGCTGTTTAAACTGCGACGGTTCGGGTGTGTGAAATCGGACACCGTGTTCCATTATAGCGACAAAAACGGGAGGAGGGGAACAGCGATCCCCCGGGCCCGCCCCTTATCAGAAGGCTTTGACAGGAGCGCTCTAGTTTCTGGTAAACTCTCCCCCGAAATGACAACCCAACCGGAACAATCCACTGGTTTTCCCGAGAGCGTGCATGACGCGCTCTGGCGCGGCAAAAGGAGCGAGGCGATCGACTTGCTTCAGCGTGAGTGGAACATCAGCAGGGACGAGGCGAGAGAGCTGGTGGGGAGCTTCATTCTCGCCAATAAGTCGGTGCAACGCAGGATGGGCGATGAGCAACCCACGATCGGTTGGGGGTTCATCCGTTGGCTGATCCTGTTCCAGGCAATTGTCGTCGCGATCGGGTACTATCTGTTTTACCGGGATTGGTGATCGCCTGATCCGACTTCTAAGGACGCCCGGCCGCGTGCGTTCTATTTTCCCATCGTCATAGAGACACAGTTTTCTCCTCCGTAGCTTCTCCGTGGTCTTCTACGATCTAATTCAAAATGAGCGCTCGAAGTTCGTGCTCCGGTCAGGGGGTGCGAAGAACCGTTGATGTTTCGAAGCGATAGTTCGTGTCTTGCAAGAGAGTGAAAGAACTCTTACGATGGCAAGCCGATCGGATGGTCGGCTCTTTCGGAGACAGGCAGAAAGGATCTGCGCCATGGTGACGGCCTCCGACAGGTGCGGCGTTCTCCCCAAAGCCGATTTCCAACGGCTGCTTGATGCTTTGGGCGCGAAGGGCTATCGGGTAGTCGGTCCGGTTGTGCGAGACGGGTCGGTTATGTGGGAGACTGTCGAACGAACGGCGGATCTTCCGATCGGCTGGCGCGATCAACAAGAACCGGGACGCTACCGGCTTAAGCAATCCGGTGATGGCCGCCTTTTCGGCGTCGTCCATGGACCGCAATCCCTGAAGCCCTTCAGTTTCGCGCCGCGGGAGGCGCTGCTCACCATCGAGCGATCGAAGAACAGCTTCGCGTCAGTCCCCACCCTGCCGAAATCACAGAAGGTGGCCGTCCTCGGCGCTCGTGCCTGCGATGTGGCGGGTTTGGCCATGCAGGACCGTATTTTTCTCCGAGATGCCTATGCCGATCCCTATTATCAGGCGCGACGGGACAGCATGTTTGTGGTCGCCGTGAACTGTACGCGGGCCCTCACGACGTGCTTCTGTGCATCCATGGGAACAGGCCCCGGAGCCACGAGCGGTTTCGACCTTGCCCTTACTGAATTGGAAACTGTCTTTCTCATCGAAGCAGGGAGTTCGGAGGGCAGCGACATTCTCTCGGCGCTGGCGATCGATCCTGCTTCTCCGGCACAGATCAATGAAGCAGAAGCGAACATCAGGTCCTGCGCGATAAGTCAAACAAGGCGCCTGGACACCGCTGAACTGCCGGGGGCGTTGTATGAGGCGCATGAGCATTCTCGCTGGGACGACGTGGCGGGACGCTGCCTGGCCTGCGCGAACTGCACGATGGTCTGCCCGACCTGCTTTTGCCACACGGTGGAAGAGACGCCGGATCTCACCGGGCAGCGCACGGAGCACGCCAGGTTGTGGGATTCCTGTTTCACGCAGGAGCACGGATATATTCACGGCAAGAACATTCGCCCGACGATCAAAGACCGGTACCGTATGTGGCTGACACATAAACTTGCGTCGTGGATCGATCAATTCGGAGCATCCGGCTGCGTCGGCTGCGGTCGCTGCATCACCTGGTGTCCGGTCGGGATCGACCTGACCGAAGAATTGCCGGCGTTACTGAAGCCTTCGATTCGAACCCAACAGAAACCGGGCCAGGCATGACACCCTTTTCACAGGCCATCGCACCGACCGCATCGAATCCCTATCTGATTCATCCGGCCACCATTGTGGAGAAGATCGGAGCGGCGGACGGTATCGACACCTATCGATTGCGGTTTGTCGATGAGCAGGTGCGACGCAGTTATCGGTTTTCCGCCGGCCAATTCAATATGGTCTATCTGTTTGGGGTCGGTGAGGTGGCGATTTCGATTGTCTCGGACCCGGACGAGCCGGACTATCTCGATCACACAATCCGTGTGGCGGGGCGAGTGACCAGCGCCATTTCGCAATTGCAGATCGGCGAAGTCCTGGGCATCCGAGGGCCATTCGGACAAGGCTGGCCGCTGAGTGAGGCACAGGGACGTGATCTGGTGATTGTGACCGGCGGTCTGGGGTGCGCCCCTGTGGTGGGAGCTATTGAGTATATCTTCCGGCGGCGCAATGAATACGGAGCCGTTAAGATTCTTCATGGAGTCAAGACACCGCACGACCTCCTCTATCGCGAACGATTCGATACGTGGCGGCGGTATCCCGATACAGAAGTGTTGCTGACCAGCGATCAACCGGACAAGGCCTGGCATGATCACGTGGGCGTGGTCACGGAACTCTTCGAGCTGGTGTCGATTGACGCAGCGAGGACCATGGTCTTCATGTGCGGGCCGGAGATCATGATGCGCCTGGGCGCGCCGATCCTCATCGATCGAGGCATTCCGGCAACCTCAATCTACGTCTCGCTCGAACGGCATATGGAATGCGGCATCGGTCTCTGCGGCCATTGCCAGATGGGGCCGTACTTTCTGTGCAAAGACGGGCCGGTGATGCGCTACGACCGGGTGGCGCGGTTGTTGGGAAGCGAAGGGGTGTAAACGGTGGAGAGGTCTGTCTCGTTTGTCCGGTCTCTCTGGTTGAACCAGATGAACCAAACAAACCAAAGAAACCGGATCATCGAAAGGGCGGCTGATGGCAGGGGGTGACCAGCCTGGACATCGTGAAGAGGCACACAAGCACACAGCACGGCCCAGGTTGGGCGTCTTCAAATTTGCCTCCTGCGACGGCTGCCAGCTCAGCGTCTTGAATCTGGAGGACGACCTGCTCGCGTTGGGGCAGGCATTGGACATCGCCTACTTTCCCGAAGCCTCCAGCGGCATGAAGCCCGGCCCCTACGACATCGTGTTAGTGGAGGGGTCCATTACGACGCCTGAAGATGCTGCCAGGATTCTGGCTCTGCGTGAACAGGCCGCCACGTTGATCACGATCGGCGCCTGTGCGACGGCGGGCGGGATTCAAGCCTTGCGCAACTGGGCCGATGTCGAATCGTTCAAACGTGCGGTCTATCCGAGCCCCCAGTATATTCAAAGCCTCGGGACATCCACGCCGATCTCCGCACATGTGCGAGTGGATTTCGAACTGTGGGGGTGCCCGATCGACAAGGGGCAATTGCTGCGGGTCATCACCGATCTGCTGGCCGGGGTTCGGCCCAGACTTTCTGCAGACAGTGTGTGTATCGAGTGCAAGCGTCGCGGAAATGTTTGTGTGATGGTCGCGAGCGGTGTGCCCTGTCTGGGGCCGGTCACCAGGACCGGATGCGGCGCGATCTGTCCTTCCATGGGACGCGATTGCTACGGCTGCTTCGGCCCGACCGAGGGGGCACGGACCGGGCCGGGCTTGCCGCCCAATACGGCGTCGCTCGCGAACCGGTTTCATCAGGGGCTCCGACTGATTCCGATCGAAGTGGTGCGGCGATTTCGCGGGATCAACGGCGCTGTGGAATCATTCAAGCAGGAGAGCGAGGCGTGGGAGAGGAAGAAGTGAAGCGTGATAGGGGACGTGAGGGGTAAGGGGTAAGGAGTGAGGGGTAAGAAGACGTGAAACGTAAGGCGTAAGAAGTCAGGTGTGAAAGGGAAGAAGTGACAGAGGAGAGACGGACAGGGCCGGAGGAAGTAAGGCAGACGAGGACGATTGCCGTCGGCACGATTGCGCGGGTGGAAGGCGAGGGTGCGTTGCGCGTCACGGTGAAAGACGGCGAGGTGCGTGATGTGGAACTGCGGATCTTCGAGCCGCCCCGGTTTTTCGAGGCGTTTCTGGTCGGCAGACACTACAGTGAAGTGCCGGATATCGTCGCGCGCATCTGCGGCATCTGTCCCGTCGCCTATCAGATGAGCGCCGTCCATGCGATCGAGCAGATTTTCGGCCTGCGCGTCGGGGGTGCGCTGCGGGATCTGAGGCGGCTGCTCTATTGCGGCGAGTGGATTGAGAGCCACGCGTTGCACGTCTATATGCTGCAGGCGCCGGATTTTCTCGGCTACGACAGCGGCATCGCGATGGCGAAGGACCACCCTGCCCTGGTGACCCGTGGTTTGCGGCTCAAGAAAGCCGGCAATGCGATCATGACACTGCTGGGCGGCCGCTCCGTCCATCCGGTGTCGGTCAAAGTCGGCGGATTCTCGCGGGTGCCCGGCCGCCGCGAGCTGGACGCTCTGACAGCCGAACTCTTGTGGGCGCGCGATGCGGCGGCGGACACCATCCGTTGGGCTGCGACCTTCGAGTATCCGGACTTCGCGCCCGACTACACCTACGTGGCATTGCGTCACCCCGACGAATATCCGTTCAATGAAGGCGGGCTGGAGAGCAGCAACGGGCTGAGCATCTCCGTGGGAGAGTTCGAACAGCATTTCACCGAACATCAAGTAAGCTATTCCAACGCCTTACAGTGCACGTTTCAGGGAATGCCGTATTTGGTGGGGCCGTTGGCCCGTGTGAATCTGAACCATGACTTTCTGCCTCCGCCGGTCAAGCAGGTGCTGGCGGACACGGGTGTGCAGTTGCCGCTGCGCAACCCGTTTCATGGGATCATCGCCCGTGCAGTCGAAATTCTCTACGCGCTGGAGGAATCGTTGCGGTTGATTCAACGGTACGCGCCTCCGCCAGCGCCGGCGCTGGCGGTCACTGTCCGATCCGGCACAGGGACGGCCTGTACCGAAGCGCCGAGAGGGATTCTCTATCATCGGTATCGGGTGGATGACGAGGGCATAGTTCGTGAAGCCAAGATCGTCCCGCCGACCTCACAGAACCAGGGCCGCATCGAGCAGGACCTGCGCCAGTTCATGCCCCGCCTGTTGAATCTTTCGAACGAAGCTGCGTCGCTCGCCTGCGAGCGCGTCATCCGCTGCTACGATCCATGCATTTCCTGCGCGACGCATTTTCTGCGATTGGAAATTGAACGCGAATAAGCATCTTGGGGGCTTCCGGTGCATTTGACGTCGAACAACATTCTGTCGACCGGACGAACGAGATCAACCAAACAAACCAAACAAACCAGACAGACAAAAAGGACCATGGCTGTAATGCGTATCATCGGGATCGGCAATCTGTTCAGGGGGGACGATGCGGTGGGGCTCCTGGCGGCCCGCCGCCTGCGCGAGCGGTTGGACTCCTCGGTCGAGGTATTGGAAGCAGAAGGAGACGGCCTCGTGTTACTGGATCTGATGGAAGGCGCCGATCAAGTCATGCTGATCGACGCGGTGAAGAGCGGCGGACATACCGGAACGACATTCCGACTCGATTTGTCGAAGGAAAGCCGCTGGGGGAAACTCGTCCCCTGTTCGACCCATGCCATAGGAATTGCGGAGGCGATCGATCTCGCACGGACATTGGGGCGATTGCCGAAGCGGGTCATGCTGTACGGCATTGAGATCGACTCCCTCGAATCCGGCGCGGCCCTTTCAGAACCGGTGCGTGGCGGTTTGGATAGCATCGTTGAGCAGGTGCTGAAGGAAATCGAGGGGATTTCGTGCACGAAGTGCATCTGATGGGTCAGGTCGTTAAGGCGGTGAACCAGGCGCTTCGGGAGGCCAATGGGGCGAAGCCGTCGGTGGTGCGGCTCAAAGTCAGCGCCCTCTCGCATCTCTTGGATCATGATACGTCTCAGCTTCAGACGGCGTTTGATGTGGCCAGCCATGGTACAGCGGCGGAGGGAGCTGCCTTGGATATTGTGACGGTACCGGTCGAGGCGACCTGCCGATGCTGCGGCGTGAAGTCGCAGGTGCGCCGGATGGATGCCGCGTGCGAAGCCTGCGGATCGCACGATCTTGATGTTGTGTCGGGACCGGAAGTAGTGGTGCATGACGTGACGGTGACGGAATGATCGCCGGTCAGGCGACACGCGCGCAGCTGAAGATCGAGGGGGTCGTGCAGGGCGTCGGGTTCCGGCCCTTCGTGTTTCGAGTGGCGCGGGAGTTGGGCCTTGCCGGATGGATCATGAACGGGACGGATGGGGTACTGGTCGAGGCGGAAGGAACGGCCGACGCGGTCGACCGGCTGCTCGACCGGCTTCGAACCGGTTGCCCGCCCGGCGCGAATATCGAACGGATGACCCTGCGTGCAATCCCGGCCATCGGTGATACTGTCTTTACGATTCAGCCGAGTCAGGAGGCGGGCACGAAGCACCTTGCAATGTCTCCTGATCTGGCGACCTGCGCCGACTGCCTGGCCGAATTGTTCGACCCGGCCGACCGCCGGTTTCACTATCCCTGGCTCTCCTGCGCGCAATGCGGGCCACGCATGAGCATGGTGACATCGGTTCCCTACGATCGGGCGAACACCACGATGTCGCGCTTTGTTCTCTGCGAGGACTGCCGGATCGAATACGACGCGCCGGACAATCGGCGATTTCATGCCGAATCCATCGCCTGTCCGGCATGCGGCCCCGCCGTCGCGCTATGGGGGGCCAATGGGCAGGTCGTAGCGGAAGGGAAGGAGGCGATGGAGCAAACCTGCCGGATCATCCGGGACGGCGGTATCGTGGCGGTGAAGGGGATCGGCGGATTTCATCTCTGGGTCGATGCCACCTCTGAAAAAGCGGTTCAGTTGCTGCGGGCGCGTAAGCGGCGCGCGCACAAACCCTTTGCCGTGATGTTTCCAACTCTGGAGACGATCAGGACTTCTTGCGACCTGTCGCCGGGCGAAGCAGAGTGGTTGACCTCGCCGGCTGCGCCGATCGTGATTCTTCAGCGGCACGAGCAGGCGTCCCTGGCTGAGGGAATTGCACCGGGGAATCGGACGGTGGGGGCCATGTTGCCCTCTGCGCCGGTGCATCATCTGTTGATGCGCGAACTGGGCAGGCCGGTTGTGGCCACAAGCGGCAATCTGTCAGACGAACCGATCGTGACGGATGAACAGGAAGCTGTGAGTCGACTCGCCGGTATTGCCGATGCGTTTCTGATTCACGATCGCCCTGTCGCGCGTCCGATGGACGATTCGGTCGTTCGCATGGCCGAATCCGGTCCGCTCATTCTTCGACGGGCGAGGGGGCTGGTTCCTCGCGCGATTCGTCTTCCTGAATCGTTGGCGGGCCATGTCGAAGGTCCGGTGCTGGCGGTCGGCGGGCATCTTAAGAACACGGTGGCGCTGCTGGATGCCGATCATGTTCGATTGAGTCAGCATCTGGGGGACCTGTCCACGCTCGAAACGGAACGGGCCGCCAGGCAGGCAATTGACGATCTCCAATGGTTGGTCAACGTGCAGCCCCGCGCCGTCGCCTCCGACCTGCATCCGGACTACCGGTCGACGCGCCTGGCTGAGGAACTGGCAGGGCGATGGAACGTTCCGCTGATTCGCGTACAACACCACCATGCGCATGTGGCCGCTTGTATGGTGGAACACGGAATAACGGGCGAGGTGCTCGGAATTGCCTGGGATGGAGCCGGGTATGGAATGGATGGCTCCCTGTGGGGCGGCGAGTTTCTGGTGGCGACCTATGGGGATTATCGGCGCGTGGCTCACCTGCATCCGTTCCCCCTGCCGGGAGGGGAGCAGGCGGCGCGTGAACCCCGGCGCGCTGCCTTGGCGGTCCGATGGGAAACATTCGGGGCTCAGCCGGGTGGCGTAGGCGTTGAGCAGGAATATGGCTGGAAAGAACAGGAACAACTTCTGGTTGCGATGCTGACCAGGCGGACTCATTCGCCGACCACCACCAGTATGGGACGGCTGTTCGATGCCGTGGCCTCGATGCTCGGCCTCTGTCAGGTGGCCACGTTCGAGGGGCAGGCAGCGATGGCGCTGGAACAGGAGGCTGTGCAGGCATCGGCGTCGGTCCAGAGACAGGACGAAGCCTATCCGATTGTCTTCAATTCAGAAGGGAGCGGCCCGCAAAGGTGGATTGCCGATTGGAGGCCGATGATCGAGCGGATTGCCGATGATCTCAGCCGTGGGACCGAACGGTCGCTCATCGCCTATCGGTTTCATCGCGCGTTAGCCGAATTGATCGGCCAGATGGCCGAGAGGGTTGGTCTGCCGCAAGTTGTGCTGACCGGGGGCTGTTTTCAGAATGCCCTGTTGGTCGATCTGGCCAGGGCGCGGCTGGAGTCGTCCGGATTTGTCGCACTGACACATCGGCAGGTTCCTGCAAACGACGGAGGGTTGGCGCTGGGGCAGGCGGTCATTGCAGCGACTCAATTGGGACAGAGAGGGTCGGTCTCTTCACAGGGCTGACGAATAACGAAGGCAGGAAACTATGTGTTTAGCAGTGCCGGGGCAAGTCATGACCATTGAGGATGATCCGATGCGGACGGCGATCGTGTCGTTTTCCGGAGTGACGAAGTCCGTCTCGTTGGCGATGGTGCCGGAGGCGCAGGTAGGTGACTATGTCATCGTGCATGTCGGTTTTGCGATCAGTCGGTTGGATGAAGAGGCGGCACGGCGAACGTTGGAGACCTACGCCAAGATGGCGGCCTCAAGGTCATCAGATGCGGCCGAGGGGTAACTGCTGTCGGCTGAACATGTGTACGGGATGGAGAAATTGATAAAACAATGCGACTTGCTTAGTCTTCATCCCAAAACACTATGCTAATAAGCCGCAGGAAACGAGGGTGTGGGTCTGCTCCGGACCATGATAGGCTAGAGGTGGGTTGCATGACTCGATAGCAAGACACCGTGGTTCAAAGGAGCCATAATGAAACTTGGTTTTGAGTGGGACGATGAGAAAGCCAAAGCGAATTTCAAAAAACGCAGAGTCGGTTTCGATGAAGCCGCCACCGTGTTTACCGATGCCTTTTCAGTCACCATCACCGACCCCGGGCACTCAGCAGAGGAACAGCGTTACGTTGACATTGGGAATTCCGACAAGGGACGTGTGCTGGTAGTGGTCTATACTGAACGTGGCTCGAATATACGCATTATCAGTTGCCGAAGGGCAACTCTATCGGAGCAGACACTTTATGAAGAAGGCAATGAGTAAAATAGCACAGGCGGAGGATACCGATATGCGTAGCGAATACGATTTTAGGGGTGGGGTGCGTGGCAAGCATTCCAAAGCCATGCGAGCTGGTTATACCATCACGATCCACAACGCGGATGGTACATGTACCGTCAAGGAGGTTGTGCCGAAAAAGGGTACCGTTGTTCTTGAGCCGGATATTCAGCCGTATTTCCCAGACTCGGACTCTGTGAATAGGACGTTACGTTGTCTTATTCCACTGTTACCCCAAAAGCGTAGAGCGAAGGCGAAAGCCTAACGAGAGGGGAGGACCACCACGAGAATTGCGGAACTCCAGGCACAACCAAACTGGGTGCTCTCTATTGTGGCAGACGACGGCCGGGTTGGCCGGTTTGATGTGAGCCCCTATCTTCAGTATGAGGCGTTCGAGGCGCTTCGAGACCAGACCGAATTCGTGAAGGTGGTCAATGGCTCGTACTTTGTCGAATGGGATTGCGGGGCCGATTTATCAGCGGACACGATCGAGGCACGGTGGCAGGTTGTCGGAAAAGTAGCTCGGCAAACAACGGCCTAACAAATCGCTCCAGCAGACTCCGCTCACGCTTCGCGCGCTGAGCTCTACCGTTGTGCTCGCAACATTCGATGGCGTGTTAGACGGACAGAAATCGGCAGATCCGGCACTTACGCGGCCGGCCTAAATGTTGGATAGCCGCCATACTTTACGTGGTGCCGGGACTGAAATGTCGAAAACGACGACAACCTACTGGAACCCCTTGGCTCCCGACCAACGAACCCGCTGGACTCCGATCAAAGGTCTGGAGGGGATGGCCGAGGAGATCATCCTGAGTATCGATCCGGTGACGGGCGAATACACCAGGCTGACCCGCTTCCTGCCGGGTGCTGATACGTCGGCGTTCGGGGGAAAGACCCACGCATATCCCGAGGAGATATTTATTGTCAGTGGACGGCTGTACGACCAAGCGTTCGATTGCTGGCTTGAAGCGGGAGATTACGCAAGCCGCCCTCCCGGGGAACGTCATGGTCCGTTTAAGACCGATGTCGGGTGTGTTGTGCTCGAGGTGTCATTTCCGAACAGGGTAGCGGGCGGAAAGAGCACGTAGCAGCAAGGGATGTGGGGGCGTGGCCCAAACGGACTAATTGTCCTGCTGAAATTGTTTTCTGACCCCTATTGGCATAAACGAGGAGGAAAGTTATGGATGATAGCGACGGGATGTTGTTTGTAGCTCATTGGACGCACACGCCTGAGAATTGCCCGGGAAGAAGTAATGAGGGAGCCACGATGCTCAATGAGTTCTGGGCCAAGCGGGACCTTGCCGCCAAGAAAGGGGTGAAGATCTTGAGTGCCTATGTGGCGGTGACGGAACATACGTACTACATCA
>MSXM01000028.1:35518-39810 GCA_002083565.1 Nitrospira sp. ST-bin4
CATAAATCCGGCAGCGCGGCGCGACAAGATCACGCACGAGGCAGCCGTCAGGTTGGTCGCTTAGTCATATACCGTATTACAAGCTCCGGCCGCTCTCATTGCAGTGCCAACGAGTCTGGCGTTATGCTCGGACCATTCGATGGCGTGTTATAGCGGACAACAATCGGCAGATTCGGCTCTTGCGCGGATCGGCTTAGACAGTGTTTGGTAGCGTGAAGAGGCCGCATTGGCGAACGAACTCTCCGAAGTCACTCGCCGGGCGATCGCTGACTTCATTGTCGCGTCTGAAACCGACTGGGCCGGTCGACTGGGTGAAGACGATTTCTTAGCGCGGCTCTACGACCTAACGTCTATACCTTCAACCGATAGTCGGTTCGAGAACGCGGCAGGTGATATCTGGAAGCACCGGATCATGAACTTCGACTGGAGCTCAGACTGGGTCTTCTACGACTCGCGCTTCAATCTGCTCTGGGCACCTGACCACGACTTCTTGCGGTTTCTCTGTGAGACAGTCCATCCAGTAGTTCGCCCGGATTCGGACGCAGTCAGAAAGCTGGTTGCCGCCTACAACAGTGAGCTGGCCAAAGACGGGTGGTCACTTGTGGAGATGAAGCAGATTTCCGGGAAGCCCGTCTTCGCACCACAAAAACTCGGTCATCGCACCCAGGTATTCGAAGAGCCGACAGGTTGGCAGAAAGTAGATCGCCAGCTTCAAGAGGTACGCCTCCGACTCGATACGGCGACGTCAGAAGAGCAGTATCAGGCGGTCGGTCTCCTGTGCCGCGAGGTGCTCATCTCAGTCGCGCAGGAGGTGTACGACCCTGACCGCCATCCGCATCAGGGCGCGGTTGCTCCAAGCGATACGGATGCAGCGCGGATGCTTGAGGCGTTCTTCTCAGCAGAGCTCGCTGGCAGTTCGCATGAGGAGTCTCGGGTTCACGCAAAGGCCGCTCTACGCCTCGCATTGGCTCTGCAGCACAGACGGACAGCCGACTTTCGCATGGCAGCTTTGTGCGCGGAGGCGACATCTTCGGTTGTGAATATTCTCGCTGTCCTTGTAGGTCGGCGTGGCCGTGGCTGAAGAGGCACGGTATGCTTCATGAATATTTGAGGTTAGCCCCCCCCCCCACTCGATCTGCTTAAAAACCCCTGACAAGTAGGCCCACATTTTGTCTCATTGAAACGCTAACGATGCTGGCTGTATGCTCGGCCCATTCGGTGGCGTGTTATGCGAACAACATTCGGCAGATCCAACTCTTACGCGGATCGGCCCAATCATGGTTCGGCATAGAAAAGACAGGAACAATATGGCAGCACGCAAAGATAAATCGTTTGCTGATTACCGTGTTGAGGGGCATCTGTGGATCACGCTTTCGACGGGAGAGTACTATCCCGACGTACTGCCTCTAGCCTGTGAGCTATACAAGCCTGTACTTGTAACGTTTGGGCAGTTGTTGAAGTCTGCTTACTCCTCGGTGGACTTGTTCATGGCGATTGCTCAGACACAGCCACAATGGATGAGAATACAGCTATGCAGAGTGTTTCGGAAATACGTAAGCCCTGAAACCCCTGTCGAAATGCTCAAGAAGAAAAGTAGCGCAAAGAACATCTGCGATCGCTTCGGTAGAGGTTTCCGAAAGGTTACTGAAGTGCAAGATCGATTTCAATCGCGACCAATGCCAGATGAGGCGCTGTGTGCAGTCCTGTGGGAATACAAGGATAGGGGCCAGAAGGGTTACGATTTGACCGAAAGGCTGTTCACGATTATTCGAGAGCATTTTCCATCGCTTGAAATCACTGGGCCAGAGCGTGCAGGGAAGGATGTGTTGCTCGGTGAATTGTTCGACAATTACCCGAAGCCGGACAGACCCGTTGATTTCGTCCTGTCGCACAAGGGCAGGCCAGTTGCAATTGGCCTTGCGCGATATGACTCAGATAGAGGCGGAGCACAGGAGGACGACAGGACTGGTCAGTATCGAGATTGCGCAACGGAGGTTCTTAACTACGCAAAGCAACACGCGCTTCCGCTCAAGGTTATTTTCCTGAACGACGGGCCTGGACTTCTGCTTGGGTCCATGTGGAGGGACTACGCATACATTGAAGAGTCCCGACCGGGGCTGATCAAAGTTGTGACACTCAGGATGATCCCTGAACGTATCACGCTGAAATGGCTCCTTTCTAAGTAGGTAAACGTCATGGCTACAGGAATTCCAAGTAAGAAGGGAAACGGATCTGGTCACGCATTGGAATTGACTTATTCCGGGAAGAAAAGTGTGGTCGATATACTAACTTCGCAGCCTTCGGCCTTTTTTGATTTGGTACGTAAGTCAACTTCCTTGAATCGCATGTACTGCGGTGACAATCTGGCAGGCCTGCGCCATTTGTTAGAAGAACCCTCCGTTCATGGAAAGGTCACCTTAATTTATATCGACCCCCCCTTCGCCACCAGGGGCACATTCCTCTCACGCAAACAACGGAAGGCTTATGAGGATGATCTTTGTGGAGCTGAGTATGTGGAGAGCCTGAGGGAGCGATTAGTCCTTCTGAGGGAGCTATTATCCCCTACAGGCTCTATTTATCTCCATCTTGACGAGAACATGATATTTCAAATGAAGCTCGTCATGGATGAGATCTTCGGTGCAGCCAATTACCGGAATATTATTGTTCGGAAGAAGTGCAATCCAAAGAACTACACCAGAAAGGCGTATGGTAATACAGCAGACTTCATCCTGTTCTACACTAGGGGTGAACAGTATGTGTGGAACCGTCCCGTTGAGCCCCTGTCAGATAAAAGTTCTAAAGAGTATCACTACATTGAGACTGAAACAGGACGTCGATTCATGAAGGTGCCGGTTCATGCGCCAGGCAAGCGTAATGGTGCTACGGGAGGTCCTTGGCGTGGGAAAATGCCGCCACCTGGAAAGCATTGGCAATACACTCCCGACACTCTTGATGAGATGGATGCCAGGGGTGAGATTTTCTGGTCAAGCAACGGCAACCCACGACGAAAAGTTTACCTTGATCAGCATCTCGGTGTTGGCATACAGGATATTTGGCTCGACTACAGAGATGCGCATAACCAGAACATTAAGATCACAGGCTACCCAACAGAGAAGAATCCCGATTTGCTTCGTCGTATTATTGAGGCATCTTCCAATCCTGGCGATATAGTTCTGGATTGCTACTCAGGTTCCGGGACGACGCTAGACGTCGCAAACGACTTGCAGCGTCAGTGGATCGGAATGGACTCTAGCGGTGAATCTGTTGCTACAATTCTAGAACGCTTCAAGCATGGCCTATCGCCCATGGGTGATTATGTCGAGAAGCGGAATGCCGGAGAAACAAACACATTAGATCAATCTACGCTGTTTGATTCCTTGGAAGAAGAGGTGCAGCCAGGCAAGATCAAGGCTCAACCTGCCCGTAAACCTATCACCGATTTCTCGTTGTATGTTCAAAGCGGTGAGCAGGGTACATTCCTCCCGATCGTCGACAAGTGGATGCATGAATTTGTTTTCCCCACTGAAGAAGGACCACGGAATGCGCTGGTCGTTTCTGATGGCGTTAACTTCGCCGAGGTGTGTTACAGGCTCCACAGCAAGGACAAGAAGCTGGCCGCTATCATTGACGGAATTGGTCCGTGCAACTTGAGCGTTCATCCAGCTGGTTTTGATTTCCTGGTTGACGCCATTGTGAGTCAACAGCTTTCTAAAGGAGCGGCAGACACGATAATTCATCGACTTCGAGGCCTCTTTCGAGGTTCCAGCCCAACGCCCAAGGCTTTCGTCGCCATGCCTCGATCAAAGATTATTGATGTGGGTGTATCGGCAAGAAAATATCAGTATATGCTGGATCTTGCGCAGCATCTTCAAAAGAAAAGCATTGATCTAGTGCAACTCTCGGATCAGCCCGATGAAGTAGTTCGCGCTGTCCTCAAAAGGGTTAAGGGTATCGGTGATTGGACAGTTGATATGTATTTGATTTTTGGACTTGGTAGACTTGATGTATTTCCAGTGAATGACCTCGCACTTAGAAAAGCAATGTCAAGAGTCTACAATTTAGACGTAGCAGATGTTGAGGCTATGGGAAAGGTCGCAAATCGATGGAAGCCGTATAGAAGTGTTGGCTCATGGTATCTGTACCGAAACACAAATGTCCAACAAGACGCTGCACCGGCGGCAATGAAGCGCAGCGGAATTGCCGCCGGTGAGCTTGGCAGTTAGACAGCTTGAATTCAGTAATCCCAAATGCGTGACGACTTTTCTGCTGGAAAGAAGGACCTGCTGGCAAGG
>MSXM01000028.1:39819-52592 GCA_002083565.1 Nitrospira sp. ST-bin4
TCACCTGCTCCAATCCGGAGTGCCGACAGGCAACCAGCGGCCCTCAAGCTGACCCAACTGGTGTTGTCAACATTGGGGTCGCAGCGCACATATCGGCAGCCTCTCCCGGGGGGGCGCGGTACGAAGTAGATCTATTATCCGAGCAGCGCGCGGATTCTTCAAATGGTATCTGGCTATGCCAGAGCTGCGCCAAGCTGATCGACAATGACCCTATCCGGTTCAGCCGGGTCGTCTTGGAAGGTTGGAAGCGTGCGGCAGAACGATCAGCGGCCGTCGCTCTGACTCAAAGCAGGGACTCTGGGAGGGATTCTCAACCCGGTCATGCGAAGATCGAACGACTCATGCCGGCACTCCTTGAGGAGATGCGGGAAGATCTTCGGAACAATCCGACAACTCGCGAGTTCGTTGTTCTGAAACGCGCCTGGGTCTATAACAGCCACGGGCCCTACCTGGCCTACTACCTGGATGAGCACGAAGACTTGGAGGGTAAGCTCCAAGTGCTCGAAAATCTCGGACATGTTCATGACATCACCTACAACAACGTCCGCCGATTCCTATTCCAGGAAGACTTTGTGGACTACTTGACTGGGGCATGAACGGAAAGATTCAATCTGAAGCTGGCTAACACGCGCTGCGCCAGACGGCCGCCGCTCCAATGGCGCCTGATCCACAATGCCTCGCCGCTTCTTCGAAGTCGTCAGTCTCCATAAACGCTTCTAGTGCAATCGCCGTGAGCGTGAAGCGTCGTTCGTGAAACGTGAAGCGCGGGACGGAGCCTCTATCTTTGTTTGCGAGATACGAGATACGCTTCACGAAGCACGCGTGTTAGCTAGTCGCGAGGAATCACGCTCATGAAGTACGTGGATGAGTTTCGGGATCGTGGCCATGCCGAGACCTTGGCCGGCGCTATCAAACGCACCGTCACCAGGCCCTGGACGATCATGGAGGTCTGTGGTGGGCAGACCCATTCGATCGTGAAGTTCGGACTTGATGAGTTGTTGCCTGAGACGGTGACATTGGTGCATGGGCCCGGCTGTCCGGTTTGTGTGACGCCGACCGCGCTGATCGATCACGCGGTCGTGCTGGCCTCGATCCCTCGCGTGATTCTTTGCACATTCGGCGACATGCTTCGCGTGCCAGGCTCGCGGGGAGATCTGTTCGGCGCCAAGGCGGCGGGGGGAGATGTCCGGATCGTCTATTCGCCGTTAGATGCGCTGGCGCTGGCCCGCGCGAACCCTGATCGGGAGATCGTCTGTTTCGCCGTGGGGTTTGAGACCACCGCGCCGGCCTATGCCATGGCGGCAATCCAGGCGCGGCGTCTGGGAGTTGCCAACTTCAGTCTACTCACAGCCCAAGTGCTCGTGCCACCTGCCATTGAAGCCATTCTGTCCGCTCCCGGCTGCCGCGTGCAGGGCTTTCTGGCGGCCGGTCATGTGTGCACCGTGATGGGCTATGAAGAGTACGAAGATCTCGCCCGGCGCTATCGCGTGCCTTTGGTCGTGACGGGATTCGAGCCGATCGATGTCTTGGAAGGCGTTGCGATGCTGGTCGGTCAACTGGAAGCAGGACGGGCGGTCGTCGAGAATCAATATACGAGATCGGTGCGCCGCGAAGGCAACGTGGCGGCGCAAGCAGCTCTGCGCGAGGTTTTCGAGCCGGCAGCGCAAACCTGGCGAGGGATCGGCGAGATCCCACGTAGTGGCCTGAAATTGACTGCCGCCTATGCCGGGTTCGATGCTGCGTTGCGATTCCGTGACGTTCTGGCCAAGTCCGGTTCGTCGGGCGGAGAAGATCCTGATTGCCGGAGTAGTCTGGTGTTGCAGGGTTTGCTCAAGCCGACCGACTGCGAGGCCTTCGGAACGCGCTGCACGCCGGAACGTCCGCTCGGGGCGCCGATGGTGTCGAGCGAAGGGGCCTGCGCCGCGTATTACCGGTATCGGGGCCGCGCGAGGGGTGAGGCGTAAAACGTATCGGCCAACGGTTTCAAGGATCAAGGTTCAAGTTTGAGGTTGTTGGTTTCGGCGCAACTTGAAACTTGGACCTTGACCCTTGGAACTCAGTATCGAGTTTGGAGATACGAATCATGAGTAATAACCAATCCTTTGAGCCGGTCTGTCCTTTGCCGATCACGGAAAAGAAGACTGTGCAACTGGCCCATGGCGGAGGCGGGCGGCTGATGCAGCAGCTCATCCGGGATGTCTTTGTCCGGTCGTTCGGCGATCCACTCTCGACGCACCTGCACGACGGGGCGACCTGGCCCGTGGCTGAAGGAACATTAGCCTTCACCACGGACTCCTACGTCGTGCAGCCTTTATTTTTCCCCGGCGGAGACATTGGCAGTCTCGCGGTGCATGGTACGGTCAACGATTTGGCCATGTGCGGGGCTAAACCCTTGTGGCTCAGCGCCGGATTTATCCTGGAAGAGGGACTGGCTATTGAGACGTTGCAACGGGTCGTTGATTCGATGGCCAAGGTGGCAAAAGAGGCCGGTGTCGCAATCGTGACAGGCGACACAAAGGTCGTCGATAAGGGGAAAGGCGACGGCATCTTCATCAATACGGCCGGGATCGGAGTCGTACCGCCCGGTGTGAAAATCGGCCCCAAACAGATAGTGCCGGGCGACGCGATCCTCGTGAGCGGCGACCTGGGGTCGCATGGAGTCGCAGTGCTCAGCGTGCGAGAAGGTTTGTCGTTTGCCGGAAATATTGTGAGCGACTCAGCGCCATTGCATCGCGTGGTGGCGGATTTAATTGCCGCCGGCATCGAGATCCACTGCCTCAGGGATTTGACCAGAGGCGGGCTCGCCAGCGCGCTCAACGAAATCGCCTCGGCCTCAGGAACGACGCTGTCGATCGACGAGCGGGCGATCGCCGTTCAGAACGAGGTGCAGGGGGCCTGCGAAGTGCTGGGGCTGGACCCGCTGTATGTCGCCAATGAAGGGCGGTTCGTGGCGTTCGTGCCAAGAGCGGACGTAGCGCGTGCCCTGGTTATCATGCGCAACCACGCGGTTGCGCGAAAGGCTTCGCTGGTCGGTGAGGTCGGGTCAATCGGTTCAAGAAGCTCATCTCCCGTCGTCCTGAAGACCGTCCTGGGCACACACCGGATTCTCGACCTCTTATCCGGCGAACAACTCCCGAGGATCTGCTAACCACCGTTTCTCGTGAACCGTCTCTCGTGAAGCGTGAAGCCTGCTTCGCCGAAGATGCGAGGCCCTCGGCTTCGCCGCGAGGCGAGCGAGCGCAGGATGGAATGAGTATGCCCATATCTTTGTTTGCGAGATACGAGATACGCTTCACGGGGCCGGCGCGTTAGCGCAATTTCTCGACGAACCGTCATGAGTAAGGCGGGTTAAGAGGCACATTGCCACGGCTATTGGGTAGCCGTATGACCCGAAATGCCCCAACAGGGCGATTTGAGAGGTTTAAGTCGTGGCCGGCTTGTCCGCAGAATAGGTTGGAATCGCACGGGGTATCGAAGGCTCCGGTTCGGGTCTTTCTGGCATCGCATATGCTTAACGATCTCAGGTGAGGCCACAGCTACTTGAAGTGCCTGGTCTATGGGGTGTAGAGATGATCCGGGCCGGAAACGGGAGCGCCGGTTTCCGAGGAGTGTCGATTTTCTCATGATTTCACAAGTTCATGGACGATACATGGCACTGGCACTACTGTTCACCTTCTGTCAGGTGATCGGAGTGATGTGTGCCGTACCCGATCTGTTGGAGCGGCATGAAACTGCCAGTTTGATTGAGGACAGGATGGCCTGTCCGATGGACGAGGCAATCATGTGCCCGCCGTCACTCACCTCGTCTCCGGAGCGGCACATAAAGCAGAGCGTGGTCCTGGGTGTTGATCATGCGTCGATCCTGCCAGGTCAGGCTGTCATCCCGACTGTTTCCCAGGCCGGGATGCGATGGTTCCGGAGCAGCGCCCATTCCATTGTCCCCATTTCCATAGCATCCTCCTCGGTCCTCCGAATCTGATTCCCTACCTCCGACTCGATCGTTTCCTACTCGCCTGCAAAGGCTGAGCAGGCGGCCGTTCTTTTGCCATCGGAGGTGCTGCCGTGAAACCAACTGACGTTCTCCATCCAGTGAGGGCTGCTTCTGTTCTTCTCCTGTTTGCCGTGCTGCTACCACACGGGCGCGTCCAAGGGTCGGATGAGCACGGGATGAATGAACCGCGCCTTAACCTTCCCGGCCTCATCCAAGAATTGGAAGAGGCGAGTCCGGAGATTAAAGCAGCTCGTCACCGCTGGGAGGCAGCCAAAGCCGTCGTCCCGCAAGTGCAGACGCTACCGGATCCCCGGCTTCAGCTGGGATATCAGCGTATGCCGATGGTGCCGCCGGTGGTGGAAGGGGCCACGTATGGATTCGGGCAGGAGATTCCGTTTCCTGGCAAGCTCACGCTCAAGGGGGAAGTCGCGCAGCGCGAGGCGGATCGGTTGGAGCAAGAGTATCTTGCGACCCGGCTGAGACTGATAGCTGTGCTGAAACAGAACTACTTCGATCTCCACTTCGTGCATAAGAGCATCGAGGTCGTAGAAAAGAACAAAGCGCTCCTGATCCAGTTCGAGAAGACGGCCAAAGCGCGGTACAGCGTCGGCCAGGCCGCACAGCAGGACGTGTTCCGCGCCCAAGTCGAAAGTTCACGCGTGCTCGACCGGCTGGCCGTGCTCGATCAACAAAAGGAGAGCCTTCACGCGGCGATTAACCGTCTCGTGAATCGTCCGCCGGACGGGCCGCTAGGCACACCGGAAGACGTGCATGCCACCATCTTGACGATTCCGCTGCCGGAACTGAACCGCCGCGCGGACGAATTTTCTCCCGCGCTGCTTGCGACGGCGAAAAGTGTCAACCGGTCCGAACAGGCGGTGTCCCTCGCCCAGCGGCAGTACTATCCCGACTTCGACGTGACGGCCCTCGGCATCCGAAACGACAAAATCAATGACAACGGATATCAGGTGATGGTGGGGATCAAGATCCCGCTGTTTTATGACACGAAGCAGAAGCAAGGTGTGCGGGAGGCGTTGGCCGGTCTCGAAAGCGCCCGCGAAGACTTCACGGCGATGAGGCAGGATCTGCTGTTTCAGGTGAAAGATGCTTTCGTGCAAGCCCAGCGGGCCGAGCGGCTGATCACCATTTTGCGCGATGCGATCATTCCGCAGGCCACGCTCAGTTTGCAGGCGGCCCAGGCCGGCTATACGGTGGGCAAAGTGGATTTCCTGACGCTGCTCAACAGCCTGTTGACGCTGCAAGACAGTCAACTCGAACTCCATGGCGAAATGGTGAGCCACGAAAAAGCCCTCGCCCGCCTCGAAGCTGTGACCGGCGGGCCATTGGACGGTCTGCTGCAGGAAAGGAAGCGGGGATCATGATCCGCCGCAGTCTCATCGGAACGGGCATCGCTCTCGTGTTGATGGCAGGCCTTCTCATCTGGCTGCTGTCGAGCCCGGCGCTCGTCCCGCCGGCGGAATCCGGACAAGGCGAGATGGCCGGGATGGAAATGCCGGGGATGGAACAGTCCCGTACCCCTGACGCCTCACGCCTTACGCCCGAAGCGGGTACGGTGACGATTCCACCGGAACGGCTCCAAACGATCGGGGTGAAGTACGAGCAGGTGAGTCGGCGACCACTGGAGAAAATCATCAGGACGGTTGGGCGCGTCGCCGTGGACGAGCGCAAGCTCGCCAAAGTCACCATCAAGTTCCATGGTTGGATCGAACAGCTCTTTGTGAGCGCCACCGGAGATCATGTGAAGAAAGGGCAACAGCTCTTCACCATTTACAGCCCGGATCTCGTCGCCACCCAGGAAGAGTATCTGTTGGCGCTCCAGGGCCGAATGCAGCTTGGAGACAGTGATCTCCCCGAAGTGGCGCGAGGGTCCAAGGACTTGCTGGAAGCGACTCGTCATCGCCTCCACCTGTGGGACATCGGCGAAGAGCATATCCGTGCGTTGGAGCGGACAAAGCAGGTGAGCAAAACGTTGCCGCTCCATTCGCCGATCAGCGGAACAGTCATCAGCAAAAACATTCTGCAAGGCGCGCACGTCGAGCCCGGGGAAGAGCTCTATACCATTGCAGACCTCTCGCGCGTCTGGGTTCTCGCCGACATTTATGAATATGAACTCTCGTTCGTGAAGGTCGGACAACAAGCTGCGGTCACGTTCTCCTACGATCCCGGCAAGGTCCTGACCGGCCGCCTGAACTTCGTCTATCCCACCTTGGACCCGAAAACCCGCACCGCCAAGGTGCGGTTCGAACTCGCCAACGCCGATGAGCAGTTAAAGCCGGATATGTACGCTAATGTGGAGTTGCGGGCAAATCTGGGAACTCGCTTGGCCATCCCGCAGGAAGCCATCATCGAATCGGGCCAGAAGCAAGTCGTGTTTCTTCATCTGGGCGGCGGCAAGCTCGAGCCGCGCCTGATCAAAACGGGTGTGAAGACAGGCGAGTGGTCGGAAGTCTTGGCAGGGCTGAAAGAGGGCGAGCATATTGTGACGTCGGCAAATTTCCTGATCGACAGTGAAAGCCGGCTCAAGTCCGTCGTCGACAGCATGGGCGGGATGCCGGGGATGAAATGAGAGCTGTCAGTCACCAGCTATCAGCCAAAGAAGCTGATTGCTAAGAGCTGAACGCTGAAAGCTATTTGATCATGGTTGAATCCATCATCGAATTCAGCGCGAGAAACCGTTTCATCGTTTTTCTGCTGGTCTTGGTATTCTCAGCGGTCGGGTTGTGGGCGATGTGGCGGACGCCCATCGATGCCTTACCGGATATCTCCGACACGCAGGTCATTGTCTACACCACTTGGCCGGGGCGCTCGCCGGATCTGGTCGAAGATCAAATTACCTATCCGATCGTCACAGCGCTGCTCTCCGCGCCCAATGTGACCGTGGTTCGCGGTTTTTCGGACTTCGGCTATTCCTATGTCTACATTCTCTTCAAGGACAACACGGACATCTACTGGGCCCGTTCCCGCGTCTTGGAGCGGTTGAACCAACTCTCCGGCCGCATGCCGGAAGGCGTCACGCCGCAGCTGGGACCCGACGCAACCGGCGTCGGTTGGGTGTTCCAATATGCCCTCGTGGATGAGTCGGGGCAGCACGATCTCGCCGCCTTACGCAGCTTCCAAGATTGGTATTTGCAGTATTGGCTGCGGGCCGTGGAGGGGGTGGCGGAAGTAGCGAGCATCGGCGGCTTTGTTCGCCAGTACCAAATCAACTTGGATCCGACGAAGGTGTCGGCCTATCGCCTCTCCCTCCCTTCCATCATCGAAACGATTCGCGCGAGCAATAACGATGTCGGTGGGCGCGTCGTGGAGTTTTCCGGGATCGAATACGTCGTCCGTGGGCGCGGTTACATTAAGAAGACCGACGATATCGAAAAGATCGCCGTGGGTGTCAACGAGAACGGCACGCCGATTCTCTTGCGTGACGTGGCGACGGTGCGGCTCGGTCCCGACATGCGGCGAGGATTGGTCGAGCTCAACGGCCAGGGCGAGGTCGTGGGCGGGATCGTGATCATGCGGTTCGGTGAGAATGCGCTCAATGTCATCGAGCGCGTGAAAGCGAAGCTCAAAGAGCTCGAACCATCCATGCCGAAGGGCGTCAAGGTTGTCACGACCTATGACCGGAGCGGCTTGATCCACGAATCCATCGCCACGGCAAGCGAAAGCCTCCTGGAAGAGCTGATCGTCACAGGCGTACTCATTATCGCCTTCTTGCTCCACGTCCGGTCGGCGATCGTGCCGGTCCTTACCTTGCCCATCGCCGTACTGATTGCGTTCATTCCCATGTACCTGATGGAGATCGGCATCAACATTATGTCGCTCGGCGGCATCATTGTGGCTATCGGCGACATGGTGGATGCGGCCATCGTGATCGTGGACAACGCGCATAAACGGTTAGAGGAGTGGGAGCGAGACGGGCGCAAGGGCGAGCGGCTCCGCATCTTAATCGATTCCGCCAAGGAAGTCGGGCCACCGATCTTTGCTTCCGTCCTCGTCATCGCCATTTCGTTTATCCCGATTTTTGTCCTCGAAGCCCAAGAAGGCCGGATGTTCAAGCCGCTGGCCTGGACCAACAACCTGGCCATCGCCATGTGTGCCGTGTTGGCGATCACCTTGGTCCCGGCCTGTCTCCCGACGTTCATTCGCGGGAGAATCTTTCCGGAACAGAAGCATCCGGTGAGTCGCTCGCTCCAACGGCTCTATGCGCCCATGCTCCGGGCAGTCCTGTGTTATCGGAAAGCGGTGGTGATTGGCGCCATTCTGTTGATGGGCAGCATTGTGCCGGTCTATCAGCAGATGGGCTCCGAGTTCATGCCGCCCCTGTACGAAGGCACGATGCTCTATATGCCGACGACCTTGCCGGGTCTTTCCATCACGGAAGCGGGACGCCTGTTGCAGATCATGGACCAGAAACTCCGGTCGTTCCCAGAGGTGGACCATGTCTTCGGCAAGGCCGGCCGGGCGGAAACTTCTACCGATCCGGCCACTTTCAGCATGATGGAAGTGGTGGTCGAACTGAAACCGAGGGACCAATGGCGGCGCGGTCTCAGTTATGAAGGCCTGGTGGATGAAATGGACCGGGCCCTGCAATTCCCCGGTGTGATCAATGCGTGGACGATGCCGATCAAGGCGCGGATCGACATGTTGACCACCGGGATACGAACACCGGTAGGGATTAAGGTCTTCGGTCCGGACCTCAAACAGATCGAACAGATCGGCGAACATCTGGAAATGGTGCTCAAGGAGGTGCCGGGCACACGCAGTGTCTATGCGGAGCGGGTGTCCGGCGGCTATTTTCTCGACTTCGAAATCAACCGCGATGAAATCGCACGCTATGGTCTGAAGCTGATGGATGTCGGCAAGATCATCGAAACAGCCATCGGCGGAGAAAATATCGCCACCACCATCGAAGGCCGTGAGCGGTATCCGATCAATGTCCGCTATCTCCGGGAATTGCGGGACGATCCTGAAAAGCTGAAGCGCGTGCTCGTAGATACGCCGACCGGGATGCAAGTGCCGCTCGCGCAGCTCGCAACGCTCCGCTTCGTCAACGGCCCGCCCATGATCCGGGACGAAAACGGCATGCTCGCAGGCTATGTCTTCCTGGACATGACGGGACGCGATGTCGGCGGCTATGTGGAGGATCTGAAACGAGTGGCCAAAGAGAAGGTCACGCTGCCGCCGGGCTACACGATCGTCTGGTCCGGCCAATACGAGTTCATGGAGCGGGTGAAAGAACGGCTCAAACTGGTTGTCCCGCTGACGCTCATCATCATTTTCGTCATCTTCTATTTTGCGTTCCGATCGGTTGCCAAAACATGCATGGTGATGGTCGGCGTGCCGCTCTCGCTGGTCGGCGCGGTCTGGTATCTCTCGATTCTGGGATACAATATGAGCATTGCGGTATGGGTCGGGCTCATTACGGTTGTGGGCACGGCGGCGGAAACCAGCGCCGTGATGTTGGCCTATCTCGACGAGGCTTGCAAGCGACGAAAAGAGGCCGGGGGGCTGCGATCCCTTCAAGACCTCATCGAGACCGTCCAGTTGGGAGCAGTCGAGCGCATCCGGCCGATGGCGATGATCGGTGCTGTGGACGTGATCGGCCTGTTTCCGGTGATGTGGGCGACCGGGACCGGCGCCGATGTGATGAAACGCATCGCCGCCCCGCAGATCGGCGGAGTCTTCTCCGCGATGGTCCTCACGTTGTTCGTCATCCCCCCAGTCTATGTCATATGGCGCTGGTGGAAAGAACGGAAGGGGAATCAGGTGAAGGAAGACAGCGCAGCCACGCAACCAAGCGCCAAAGAGCATCCCTGATCGTGAGCCGGGCACAAGAAAGTGATGAAGGGGGAAAAGATAGGCACGATCATGCAGAACGAATTCAGAGTGATCTCCAGGCGTCTGCTGCTCAAGCGAACCGGAGCGCTGGGACTGCTTGCGGCGATGCAGCACCTTCTGCCTGCCTGCATGGTCAACTCACTGGGTACCACAAGTCCTGCCGGCAGGCAGCCCGAGACGCTGCGCGGCGAGGTCATCGATCTGGACATCAGTGAATCTCGCTTTACGGTAGGAGGCCGGTCAGCCCAGGCTATGACGATCAACGGGACGGTCCCGGGCCCGTTGATTCGTCTGAAAGAAGGACAAGACGTGACGCTGCGGGTCACGAACCGCTTGACCGAACATACGTCCATTCACTGGCACGGCATTCTTTTGGAGCCCGACATGGATGGCGTGCCAGGCGTGAGCTTCGGCGGCATCAGGCCAGGCGAGACATTCATCTATCGCTTTCCGGTCAGGCAGAGCGGCACCTATTGGTATCACAGCCACTCAGGCGGCCAGGAGTTGCAAGGCCTGTACGCGCCGATGATTGTGGACCCGATTGAGCCGGATCCGTTTCGGTATAGCCGGGAATATGTGGTGATGCTTTCGGATTGGACCTTTGAATCGCCGGAATCTCTGCTCGGCAATCTCAAAAAGCTCCCCGGCTATTACAACTTTCAGCGGCGCACCCTGGGTCAGTTCTTAGACGATGCTTCACGAATGGGGTGGTGGCCTACCCTTCAGGACTACTTGATGTGGGACCGGATGCGGATGGACCCGACCGACTTTGCCGACGTCACCGGCTACACCTTCACCTATCTGATGAATGGCTTATCCACTGCAGCCAATTGGACAGGGCTGGCTCGTCCGGGCGAGAAAGTACGCCTGCGGTTCATCAACGCCGCGGCAATGACATTCTTCGACGTGCACATTCCGGGTGTGACGATGACGGTGGTACAGGCGGACGGGCAGAACGTTCAGCCTGTCATCGTGGAGGAGTTCCGTATCGGGGTGGCCGAAACGTTCGATGTGATCGTCGAACTACCTGAGGATCGCGCCTACACGATCTTTGCCGAGACGATGGATCGCAGCGGCTATGCGCGCGGCACGCTTGCGCCGCGCGCGGGGATGACGGCTGAGATTCCTTCCCGCCGTCCCAGACCGGTGCGTACGATGGCTGACATGGGCATGCAGATGAAACACGCGGAGATGGAGGGCATGGAGGCGCTCGACGATATGCCCGGCAGGAAACAGCCTGATGATCACGACATGGTAGAGCCTGTGCATCCCGGTTTAGGGACGGAGCATAGCGAGGGTATGCACGAGATGCCGGCCAGGGGCAGGGAGGCGAAGCGCCGCTCGGAGATTCCCGGTATCGAACCGGTCAAACACGGCCCCGACGATCACGGTACCGGCAACCAAATGATCGCCGAGTACTCACGCAATATGCTGCACGAACCGGGTCGTGGACTGGAAGGAAGTCCCCGGCGGGTACTCGTCTATACCGATTTGAAGAGCCTGGCGCCATACCCCGATCAACGTGAGCCGGAGCGGGAGATCGAGCTACATGTGACCGGCAATATGGACCGCTACATGTGGTCGTTCGACGGCAAAACATATTCAGAAGCCAGAGACCCGATCCGCTTCCGGTATCGTGAGCGTCTGCGGCTCACCTTTGTGAATGACACCATGATGGAGCATCCGCTCCATCTGCATGGAATGTGGATGTACCTCGAAAATGGAATGGGCCCGCATTTTCCGCGCAAGCACACCGTCGTCGTCAAGCCGGCCGAGCGGCTGTCCGTCGTCATTACGGCGGATGCGCCGGGGCGCTGGGCGTTTCACTGCCATCTGCTTCTTCACATGGAGGCGGGGATGTTCCGCGTCGTCGAAGTGGCCGACAATGAGCACGGCGGGCACTCGTGAACGCTGGTCGACAAACTGTCGTGGCCGCAGCAATGACTTGCCTGGTCAGTGCTGGAACCGGCGCGACGTTCGCCTTTGCGCAAACTGCAGGAACCAGGGACCTGATTGCCCTGAAGGCCATGGCACCTCACTCGATAACGACATCGAGCGTTGGCGCTGCCTCTCACGCGTTGAATCGCTCAGAGATGGTTGGTCCGGTGACCATGCAGGATCGCATATTGCCGAACGTCTCTTCACAGCAGGATTGGCCCAGTCCGGTGAACGATCAGGAACACCGCCTGTTCACCCTCGTTGATGTCCTGGAATATCGTCCGAGTACGGCGAAGAGGGAAAGCACGAGTGACTACCGGTGGGACATCGAGGGCTGGTACGGCGGGGATTACAATCGCCTCTGGTTCAAAAGCGAAGGACAGCGGGACACGGCCTTCAAGGCGGATTACGACGTGGATTTTCAACTCCTCTATGGGCGGTTCCTTCGGAAGTATTATGACATTCAAGTGGGGGGCCGCGTTGAAACGCAGTCGTTTCGCGGGGCGAACGTCACGCGGGGGCAGACCGTGATCGGGATCGAAGGGGTGGTGCCCTACAACTACGACTTCGAGGCCGCGCTCTTCATCGATCTGGACGGCAAGGTGTCCGGCCGGCTGTCGCTGACCAAGGACTTTCTGCTGACCCAGCGGCTGATCCTTCAAGGCCGGTTTGAAACCAATGCGGCGGCGCAACGGGTCGAGCGGTTCACGACAGGTTCCGGGCTGAACAATCTTGAGTTCGGGATTCGTCTCCGCTACGAAATCCGGCGTGAGTTCGCGCCCTATATCGGGTTTTCCCTGGATCGAAGCTTCGGCGAAACCGCGACGCTGGTCCGGCAGGAAGGCGGAGATCCGCGTCAGATTCGATTCGTAACGGGCCTGCGGATATGGTTCTAGCCCGCATTACTCATGAGCATTGCTGCTGCAATCGCTGATGCTCGACATACGCGAGAGGGGCGAGAGCAGCAGGACAAGCGGGACTGGCAAAGACC
>MSXM01000028.1:52644-57135 GCA_002083565.1 Nitrospira sp. ST-bin4
CCGTCATGAATAATGCGGGCTGCCGCTGGAAGGAACGGAGTGTGGGTGCCATCGCTCAGCGTTCCGAATCGAGTGCGCAGGAACGAAGGGAATAAGGAGTCGTATTCCCTGCAATAGACATTCGCGCGGCTCATTCATTATTCTGAACCGGGACCTGTCGAACAGGAGGAGCGGAACGGCGATGTCCTGGCTGATCTTCTTGGCAAGCGCAGCGGTGATCGTCTATGCCGGGACGAAACTGTCCGGCTATGGCGATCAGCTCGCGAAGCTGACCGGTTTGGGCGGCTTGTGGATCGGGGTCGTGCTGATGGCCGCCGCGACGTCGCTGCCGGAAATCTTCACGACCGTCAGTGCCGGGTGGCTGAACGCACCGGATCTTGCGGCCGGCGATCTGTTCGGCGCCGGCATGAGCAACATGCTCACGCTGGGTCTGATCGATCTCCTCCATCGGCAAAAGCGTGTCTGGCAACAGGCCGCACTGGGACACGCGCTCACTGCTGCGTTGGCGATGGTGCTGACGGGGCTTGCCGCGTTCTTCGTGCTGTTGCCGGCCAATGTGACTCATGCCGGTATTGGACTTGGGAGCCTGGTGCTCTTGATCCTCTATGTGTTGGGCATGAGAGTGATCTTTCGGCAGGAAGACATGGAGCACCGCCAGCGTGAACGGGAAGCATTGGTCGAAGGAACCATCGCCCAGCAAGCCGGCCTCAGTCGGCGAGCCGAACTGCGCCGCGCAATCATCGCGTTCTCTGTGTGCGCCCTGGCATTGCTTGTGGCCGCACCCTTCCTGGCCTGGTCCGCAAATCGCATCGCCGAAGAGACCGGCATCACCGCGACATTCATCGGGACGTCCTTAGTCGCCATCACGACCTCTTTGCCGGAGCTGGTTGTTGCGATCGGTGCGGTTCGATTGGGTGCGTTCGATCTTGCCGTGGGGAATCTGTTCGGGAGCAATGCCTTCAACATGGCGGCGTTCTTGTTCGCCGATCTTGCCTATCGAAAAGGCGGTTTGCTGAGCAGTGTGAGTTCAACCCACGCCCTCACCGCGCTCTGGTCCATTTTGATGATGAACATCGGATTGATGGGGATCATCTATCGGGCCGAGAAACGCTTCATGTTGATCGAACCCGACAGTCTCCTGATGATCGCCGCCTATGTGCTCGGACTCTGGCTGTTGTTTCGATGAACGAGAAGGGGGAAGTGGACATTCGTAAGGACGTTCCTGCTGCAAGGCCCTGGCATTCAGTGCCGGTCGAGGCGCTGGCAAAGGAGCTGCGCACGGATCTCGATGCAGGTCTCGATTCCCAAGAAGCCGGCCGTCGACACGCGAGCGAGGGGTTCAACGAGTTGCCCGAAGCGCCGCCGCCCTCTCTGGTGAAGCTCTTCCTCTCGCAATTTACCAGCGTCATCGTGTGGGTGCTGATCGGGGCCGCGGTTGTCTCTGGTTTGTTGGAAGATTGGCTCGACGCGGCGGCAATCCTCGCCATCGTGTTCTTGAACGGGTTCCTTGGATTTGTCCAGGAATTCCGGGCGGAGCAGTCCTTGGCTGCGCTCAAGCGCATGTCGGTCGCGACGGCCCGGGTCATGCGTGACGGAGTCTTGTATGTGATTCCAGCGCGTGAAGTCATCTCCGGTGACGTCATCCTCCTGGAGGCAGGCGACCGTATTCCGGCGGATGCGCGGCTCGTGTACACGACGAACTTTCACACACAGGAAGCCTCGCTGACCGGAGAGTCGACGCCGGTTGAGAAGGGCGCCGAGGTGATCGACCGAGCGGAGGTACCGCTGGCTGAGCAGGCCAACATGGTCTTCATGGGGACCGTGGCCGTGTCGGGCAAGGCCCGCGCGGTGGTGATCGCCACGGGCCTGCGAACGGAACTGGGACACATCGCCGCCATGATTCAGAAGGCGGCGGCGGCGGAGCGGACCGAAACACCGCTTCAACGCCGGCTCGAACAATTCGGCTACACTCTATTGTGGCTGGCATTGGGGGTCGTGAGCGTCGTGTTTATCCTGGGCTATCTGCGCGGCGAGCCGTTGATGGTGATGTTCCTGACATCGGTCAGTCTCGCCGTGGCGGCCGTTCCGGAGGGACTGCCGGCTGTGGTGACGATCACCCTGGCGCTGGGGGTCACCCGTATGGCGAAGCGGCATGCGCTGATCCGTAAGCTGCCGGCTGTCGAGACTCTTGGATCGGCGACGGTCATCTGTACGGACAAGACGGGAACATTGACGAAGAACGAAATGACGGTCACCAAGCTTTTCGTCGGAGATACGGTATTAGACGTGACCGGCGAGGGCTATGCCCCGGTGGGAACGATTCGTGAGGCGTTAGGCGTGAAACGTGAGGTGCCATCGGAGGACATGAACGATCAATGGTCCATCGTTCATGGGGAAGGAGCGACCTCTGAACACTCCGTACCCCTTACCCCTCACGCCTCACCCCTTACAGCAGGTTTGCGCAGTCTCCTCACTGCCTCCGTGTTGTGCAACGGAGGGTCGTTGCAACAGAAGGAGGGCAGCTGGCGTATTCTCGGAGATCCGACGGAGGGTGCGTTGCTCGTTGTGGCCGCGAAGACCGGCCTGCGGATAGAACAACTGGAACCCACCCATCGATTCCTCGGAGAGGTGCCGTTTGATTCGGAACGCAAGATGATGACGGTTGTCCGGCAGACATCCGATGGACCGGTCGCCTACGTCAAAGGAGCCCCGGATGTGTTGTTGCGGCATTGTACGCATCGGCTGGCCATGGACGGCACGGATGAACCTCTCACAGAATCGATACGCGCCGCCATCCTCGAGGCGAATGCCTCGTTTGCGCATCAGGCCTTGCGTGTGCTGGCGATAGCTCGGCGGCGATTGGATCGGGAGCCCGATGCGTATCGGGCGCAGGAGTTGGAGGAACGACTGGTCTTTCTCGGACTTGCGGCCATGAAAGACCCGCTGCGGCCTGAGGCGAAGGCCGCCGTTCAGGCTTGTCATGAGGCGGGCATCAGGACGGTGATGATCACGGGAGATCACAAGGATACGGCCGCAGCGATTGCCGAAGAACTGCGAGGGGCGAAGGAACCGATACAGTCGTTCTCCGGGACGGAGCTCGATCGATTGTCCGACGATGAATTGAACCGAACTGTGGAGCAGGTGGCGGTTTATGCAAGGGTCTCGGCGGAGCATAAGTTGCGTATCGTCAAGGCCTGGAAGGCGCGGGGCGCCGTCGTAGCCATGACGGGCGATGGTGTGAACGATGCCCCTGCGATCAAGGAGGCGGACATCGGCGTGGCGATGGGGATCGCCGGAACCGATGTGACGAAAGAAGCCGCCGACATGGTGGTGACGGACGACAACTTTGCGTCGATCGCAGCGGCGGTGGAAGAGGGCCGTGCCGTGTTCGATAACATCCGGAAGACCGTTCATTTCCTGCTGTCGTGCAACGTGAGCGAGGTGCTGGTGATGTTGTTTGCCACGCTGTTGGGATTGCCGCTTCCGCTCCTGCCGATCCAGATTCTTTGGATGAACCTCGTCACGGACGGCATTCCGGCTTTGGCGCTGGCGGTCGATCCCAAGGCGCCGGACTTGATGAAGCGACGCCCGCGGAAGCCGGAAGCCCGATTATTGAGTGGCAATAGACTGGCGGCGATCGGCGCGGAAGGGTTGATGCTGAGCGCCATCGCTTTGGGGGCGTTTGCCTACAGCTTGTACGGTCTCCACCAGGATGTCGAACAAGCGCGGACCGTGGCCTTTACCGTGTTGGTCATCGTGCAGCTGGTGCACGCGTTCAACTGCCGGAGCGAACGGTGGTCGTTATTCCACGTAGGGGTGGCCACGAACCGTCCTCTGCTCCTTGCCGTCTTACTCTCGCTCGCCATTCAAGCGGCGGTGCTGACCATCCCAGTTGCGGCACCGATCTTCAAGGTTGCGTCATTGCCGATCGAAGATTGGATCTTGATGGGCGCGACGGGCATTTTGCCGTTTGTCATCATGGAGACGGTCAAGGGATGGCGACGGCGTTGAGCGGAGTTTCCGCGAATCTTCCCATTGTTGCGAGCATCGATGGGTTGCAGAAGAAGCCGAGTTCTATCGAAGAGGTTCCGAACCCGTGATCAGTTTCTTGACTGAGATGACGTGGTCATCGGACGTAAAGCGCACCTCGACTCGATCAGCGACCTTGAGCGACGAATCCACGGATGCGTCCTTTTCCAGGCGGAAGAGAATACTGGTGCCATCCGCCAGTTGCACGACCACGAGCTCGCTGGTGAACATGAGTACTTCCCCGTGAACCTGTTTCACCGGTGGCGGGGGGCTCGATTGCGACAGAGCGGGAGGCGATAACAGGAGCACGCACAGCGCGAGCCAAAACAGATAACCGTGAATCACACGTGCAACTATGAAACAGCGATCTGGACCATTAATTGAGGGGATGGCCGACCTAGCCATGCGTTGTCCGAGGCGCAGCGTGAGTAACAGGCAGGGGCGCGGCCGAGAGCCGCGCCC
>MSXM01000029.1:0-5146 GCA_002083565.1 Nitrospira sp. ST-bin4
TGGGCAGGATCTTGATCGGCGCCGTGCAGCCTTCGGAAGCGGCGAGAATGGCTTGCTTCACCGCCGTCGAAGCCGACGGAATGGCCACGACAATTTCGTGGGCTCCGAAGCGGTCTGCCACTGCCTTGATGTCGGCAATCATGCCTACCACAGGAATCCCATGGATTTTCATCTTCCGTTTGACGGGATCGTCGTCCACGAAGGCCACCGGTTTGCTGTTATAGCCGGAGTCGGAGAGCATATCCCGCACGAGCAACTCCCCCGCATTTCCCGCTCCGACGACCAGCACACGCCTCGCACTCGAACCGGTGATCTGCAGCCACTCCCGGAACCATCGGACTGCCAATCGAATGCCCGCCAGGTACAACCCGCTCAAGAGGCCGGTCAGAATAATGACGGATCTCGGATACTGCGTGTTCCCGATGAGCAGATGAACGACCGCATAGAAGATCGCAGAACCGGCCAGAGACGCCCACAAGATTCTTGCCAGGTCGTGAATGCCGACATACCTCCACAGTCCTCGCTGAATCCCGAATACCCACAAGCCCGACCCAAAGACGAGCAGGACAGCCGGAAGGTACTTCCACATGATGAGCCGATACTGCGGAGGAATATCACCATCGAAGCGCAAGGCAAAGGCGGTGAGGTTCGCCGCTAGGATCAGGCTCAGCTGGGTCCCGATCACGACTAATGATCGATGGTCAAGCAGCAGACTTCCGTATCGACCCGCCACAATGTGGAAGAGTTTAGCGGTCCACTGTTTCATAGGTGTCCTGATATCATGGGCAACGGTGTATGGTGCCGATCATGCTGTTCAGCCAACATCATCTGCGCGGCCTCGATGACGCGGCCCGCCGGCAACTGCTGAAGACAGTGACTCAGACTATTGATGTGCCGATCGCACCCTTCGCCAAGACAGGGTACACAATCTCCCTCGCCTTGTAAAAGGAACACGTTGCCTTGCCGTTGCGATCCATGTTTTCTCCACGGGCTGTCCGCAAGTGGAACATCCTTGGGCCATGGACCCCACTTGACCGGATTCGAAGGACCGAACAGGACGATGGTCGGCGCACCGACCGCCGCTGCCATATGGCTCACCGCCGTGTCCGTTCCAACATAGAGCGCGGTACGGCTCAAGAGATACCCCAGCGCCGGAAGCCCGACCTGGCCCGCAAGATTCACCGTTCCTTTCGGCAAACGTTCGACCACATCCTCGCAGAAGGCCCTTTCACCCGGCGCATCCCCGCCTGTTACCGCTATTGTGAGTCCTTGATCCGCCAACCACCGTCCGAGCGCCTCCCACCCGGCTACCGTCCAGGCTTTGTACACAAACTTCGGCGAGACATGCAGCACCGCATACGCTTGTGCGCCGTCGACAGCGGGACACAGCCTCCGGACCGAGACTTCGTCTTCGTGGCGCCAGCTGACCACAGGAGTCGCGAGGGGCACGACGTTCAGCCGTTCAAGGAGGCGGAGATTCATCACAACCGTATGGGTATTCAAATTGTCGAACGGCACCCACTCATCCAGCAACCGCCGCTTCCACCACGATTTCGCGTCCGCCAACAGCGTTCCCACACGATATCGTCCCGCAACCCAGGCATGGAACGTCGGGCGGTCGCCTGCCAGCACCGAGATCGCCAGATCATACCGGCGCCGGATCGACCGGAGCAGCTTCAGATGAGTCCCGATCGGCGGACGTTCGATGATCGTCCAGATTCGGCGGATGTCGGGATTCGCCGCAATGATATCCTGAGTCCCTTCGAACACCAACATATCGACCACGGCCTCCGGATATGCGGCTTTGATCGACCGCACGACCGGTGTCGCCAACAGCACATCACCGATCCGTCTTGTGCACACGACTAATACGCTACGAAGGTCCGGCATCACTTAGTCCACATTCTTCATGACCATTCGCCGCAAACCGGTTGACCATACGCGTCAAGCGTGAAGAGCGCGACTCGCGTGACGCGCAAAGCCGACCCCTGCCTCTCGCTTGTCCCGCCACTCTCGCCCGTCTCGCATAAGTTGAACATCGCGATGGCAACCGGCATGTTTATGAACCATGCGTAACCCCTGTCGAAGAGTCGGCCACGCCATATCGATCGAGCCCGACAGCGGCCCGGATATCGGACGATCGTAGCAGGTCATCCAGCCGTCTCTGATTACCCGGCAGCTGCATCCTATCTTGTTCAGGATGCCATAGATGAAACACCGGCGCGGCGAAACGCGCCGTCTTGTGCTTGACACCGGCGTGAAGAAGACGGATCACCAGATCGGAATCCTCCAACCCCCATCCTTCATAGGATTCGTCGAGCCCGTTCACGCGAATCAGGTCGTTCCGCCATGCAGACAGATTGCATGTCTTAATCCCCTCCCACCGATCCGGCGTCCATTTACGAAACGGCCCATCGGGCAGCCGCACCAGCGGAAGGAATCGATACACCTCGCGCCTCGACCAGGATCGTGCCCAATCCATCCAACTCCAAGCATGTATTGGAATCTGCTCGCTCACGACACGGCTCGTGAATGCTTCGGTGAGTAACACACGGTTAGCCCCCAGAAAGTACCCTGGTTCCGCCATCCGCTTATGAGCCCTCACGAAATGACGGGACGGGACACAATCCCCGTCGGTGAAAATAATATAGTCGGCGTTCGTCGATGAGACCGCCCGGTTCCGGATCGCCGCGGCGCGGAACCCCCGATCCTCTTGCCACACATGCGCCAGTGAAAAGAGACCGCGCCTCGCAAATTCCTGTATGACCGCCGCGGTCTCCTCTGTCGATCCGTCGTCAGCCACCACAAGCGAAAACTCTCGATCGCTCTGGCCGCAATACCCTTCCAGGACGACCGCCAACGCATCCGGCCGGTTATAGGTTGTCACGATGACTGCGGTCTTCATTCCGGCGACGAACTCTTCGGCCGGCGAAGGGCCGGTTGCTTGGGAATCGGCCACTGTTCCTGCTGTTCAAATCGCTTCGCGTAGCGGTAGAACGTCCCCTCGAAGTTTCCAAAGGCAATGACAAACCCGACCCAGCCGTCCAGGAAACCCCGCTTCGCCACATAATGTTTCAGAAACGACCAGATGCCATGCAAAAACGCTGTCCCCATCGACACTCGTGTACCGTTGAGTTTACTTGCACCGAGCGTCGAGTACCGGTTGGCTTTCTTCACGACTTCTTCGAAATTCCTGAATGGAATCTGCCAGATCGCATGCTCCAGCCGTCCGACCGGTTTGGCGGACAGCAGTTCGTACCCTTCATGAACCTGCAGCTCCATGTATTTCATCGCACTCTTTCGAAACAATTGCGGCTGCCTGAAATTCGGGTACCAGCCTGAATGCCGGACCCAACGCCCCATGAAATAGTTCCGCCTCGGTATGAGATAGGCATCATGCGCAGGAGTTCCCGAAAGGAGGGCCAGAATTTCATCTCTGACCTCCGGCGTACATTGCTCATCGGTATCGATACTCAGCACCCACTCGTGCGTACAGGCTTCGACTGCGCGATTTCGTAGATGGCCGAACCCTTCAAACGGGATCTGCACCACCCTCGCCCCCAACTCCCGCGCAATCCGATCGGTGCCGTCCGTGCTGGCTGAATCCGCCACCACGATTTCATCAGCCCACAGCACACTGTTGACCGCATCAGCAATCTTATTGGCCTCGTTATACGCGATGATATAGGCGGACAGTTTCAGCATATGTCCTTGCTCACCCCGAGACCCTCCGAAGCAAATGCGGCACTCACTACCCACGCGAAGAAAAGCCCCTCAGTATGATCGACCAGGAGCGAATTGAAGATGCACCCGATCGCCATCACAAGTACAACGCCTTGTCCCATCTCTGCATAGAGATTGCCGCCGGCCTGCCTGAACCTCCACCACAGCGTCCCAAACATCGCAAGCAATGCCAACAGGCCCGCCATGCCCAGTTCTGCGCCCGTCAGCAGATATTGGTTATGGGGGTGGGCCGGTTTGACAGCCGCAGGGTCCGTCACCATCTCCGCATACGCCCGTGGAAAACTGCCGGTCCCGACTCCAACGAGAGGGTGATTGGCGATCAGATTCACCGTGTTGTGATACCACTCGAGTCGGACCCCGACTGAGGATTTCTCCGACGCCACCGATTCAACTTGCGCTCGTTCCATTTCCTCCACGGTCTTTGCCACACGTTGATAGAACACCGGCGACACGGCATACGACAACGCGACGAGGGAAAGAACTCCCGCCATGCCAAGAACCAGGCCGCGCAGTCCAAGCCGACGTTCACACCATAGGATGATCAAGGCACCCAATACGATCTGTCCGGTTCGTCCCTGCACAAACATGAAAACATCGATCACGGCGAGCATTGTAAGTGCGCCCAACCCATACCGCCGCCATGATCTGCACTCTCTTATTGCGACCTCTGCAAAGAGAAACGCAGCAAATGCCATTAGCACATTGTGAGTGATTTTGTGCTTGAATACGGTCGCATTGGCCTGATCGCCATGGAACCAGGCCTCCGGAGCAGACCACCCGGCGGCCAGCAGAAACGACACTATGAGCGTCACGGCCATGCCGCAGCCGAACCCCCACAGTCCCCGTTCACGCACAGCCGGGTCGGCAAACAGAGGAACAAACACGAGCGGAAGCAGAAAATCGTCGTATTTCCAGAGGTACTTCGCCCGCTCACCGAATGAAGCGAGGCCATGTGTCATCCCGACAGCGAGCAGGAGGAACAACCCCGGCAGCAGCAGTACATATCTGTCTCGACGGACAATCCCGGGGATCTCTGCGAATCGGCCGCTGACGAGCCACGCGACAACGGTCACGACCAGCAAGACCCCGTCGAGGCTGGTCGAGATCGGGAGACTGAACCCCAGCCCCGCGACCGCCCAACCGGCGATCGACCCAGCATGCACCTGAATCGCCCGGCCAGTCACCACAATCACTTCACCGCAAACGCGATGAGCGATTTTCGCAAAGAGGGCACCAGATCCTTTATGGCGGTCCCGACGGATTGCAACCGCCCCCACCCCTCCCGATACCGCCTGGACTTGAGGAACTGCACGTCTATGTCACGATACCCGGAAGCCCGCAACAAAATTTCAAGATCGGACTTCGTAAACTCACGGTTGTGCCGGCGCGGGAAAAACGACAT
>MSXM01000029.1:5209-11399 GCA_002083565.1 Nitrospira sp. ST-bin4
CGCAACATCCGGCTTCGATTCCGAAAGCTTGCGGCATTCGGCACATCGACTTCCACAATGCCGCCCGGCCTCAAAACTCGTCTGATTTCCTTCATCGCCGGCAGGTGCGAATGGCTGAAATGCTCCAAGACCTGACAACACACAACCGCATCGAATGATTCGTCCGGATAGGGAATGGCGTCAACCTCGACGTTGCACAGGTGGAATGCAATATTCTTGGCGCCATAGATATCGGGATGGGCCGTCGGTTGATCCTGGACATCGAGCGCATGGCACTCATGCCCCAGCTCCGTCAACAATGACAGCAACAGCCCATGTCCCGCTCCCACATCCAACACCCGATGAGCGCCGCGTAGCGCCACGGCAATGTCACAGAACCGGTCGATACTCCCCTTAAACACATCCTCCAGCTCAGCATCGCCCCGTTGGAACAGCCGGCCTTCATCGCGTAACTGAACAGCCAGCCGCAATACATCGCTCTTATGACTCGCCTGAGCCTGCGGATGGCTGACCGAGGCAGACCCGGCAACAGCCTTCGGCTCAGTGCCGGCCCGGACAAGCTCACTGTCCATCAAAAGCGCCTTGATTGGAAATCCGCCGTTCCGCGATCGAAACGGATTGGCTCAGTCCGAAAAACACAAGCGCCCAGATTCCCACGATCAATACTTGATAACCGCCCGGCATCTGCTGAAAGGCAAGCGCGCCGATCCCGCAGGCACACATCACCCCATACTCCACCAACGAAGTTTTTCGATGGCTCCACCCGCTTAACACAAGCCGCTGATAATAATGCGTGCGATGCGCCCGCCAGAATCGCTCACCTTGCACCATTCTCCTCAGCAGCGTCACAGTAGCATCAACGATGAACGGGGAAAAGACCAGCAGCGGAAACCAGAGCGACCAGGTTCCATCCCGCCAGCCGATCAGGCCAAGTCCAGCCGCAAGATACCCGAACGTCGTGGAACCTGCATCCCCTAAAAACACCCGGGCCGGATGAAAATTGAACAGGAGAAACGCCCCGGCAGCCACCGCAATGGACAGGCTGACGAGAGCAAGCGAACGATCGTCCGCCAGCCAGGCCGCGATCGCAAGAAACCCGAATCCGAACAACGCCATGCCGCCGGCCAGCCCGTCCATCCCGTCCATGAAATTATAGAGGTTGATCATCCACACCGTCGCCACAATCGCGAGCGCGATCCACAAAAGCCCCAGCTGATCGGCCATGAGGCCGGTCACGCACAAGCCTCCCGCGATAAAGTGAGCAATCAACCGCCCGACAATCGGCAGGCCGAGAAGATCATCGAGAAAGGACACCCCGACAAGGAACGCGGCGCCGACCCAGAGCGGCCACCACGACACCGGTGAGACAAGCAGGACGCCGGCGGCGATACCGGCCGCTACTCCCATTCCGCCCGTACGAGGCACAGGCCGCTCGTGAAGCGAACGATCATTGGGATGGTCCAGGATCCGGTCGGAAAATGAGCGAAGCAACAGGGTGATCGCCAGCCATGTCACGGCAAACGATGCGACCGGAGCCCCGTACAGGCACAGCGAACATGATTCGATCATGGGAACATGACAAGCTTCGACATGAACTGTGCTGCGAGCATCACGAAACCTGAGCGATCTGTAAGAACCGGCCACGGTACCAGGCGGCTGTTTCAGCGAACCCTAGGCCGACAGAATAGGGGGGACACCAATCCAGTTCCTTCCGGATCTTTGACGAATCGACTTGCAGCGAACCAAGCAGCCGGTCGATCATCGCCTGCTTTCTCGCCACCGATCCGATCCAGCGAAGCACTGACAGAGGAACGGGCCACAAACGCGCTGGCAGTTCCAAGGCATTGGCGAATCGTCGAATCAGTTCAGGCGTGGAAAGGTCCTCTCCATCGCTGACAAGATAGCTCTGCCCGGCAGCACGCACGTCCTTCACACAACAGGCAAGGGCATCGACCAGATTCCCCAGATAGATCAGACTGCGGCGATTGTGCACAGATGCGAGCGGCAAAGGGATTCCACGGCGGATGGTATGCAGAAGTTGCAGAACATTTCCTCCAACACCTGGTCCGTACACGAGCGGAGATCGGATCACGACGATCTCAAGGCCCGTCTGGGATGAGACTCGAGCAAGTCCCTGCTCGGCTTCCCACTTGGATATCCCATAGGGATCTTGCGGCTTCGGGAGATCCTGTTCGTTGAATGGACGGGCGCTCTCCTCCCCGTTCACCTTGATCGAGCTCAGATATACAAATCGGCGGACGCCCTGCAAGGCAGCGGCTCGAGCCAACCGCTCCGTCCAATCGCGGTTGACCAGGCGAAACTCGCGCAACGGGTCTTCCGCATCGTCGGCCATGACATGGACTCGCGCCGCCAGATGAACGACCGCCGACACTTCCTGCAGTGCATGTCTGGTTTCATCCTCCGGCGATTGGTCGTGCAGCGCCACCCATTCAAGATCCTTGGATTCCGAGTCCCCCTGCTGCGGCAACTTCGCCCGATCCCGCACCGCGCCTCGAACGAGCAACCCGGAGGAATGAAGCCGGCGGCACAGCGCCGACCCGACAAACCCGCTCGCTCCTGTGACCACAATTCGCTCGCTCATGGTCCCTCTGAGACCCGTTCACTTATGCCACACAAGGCGATTCACGTAATCCGTATAGCTGAGAATGATACGGAGAACTTTCTCGGAGACATTCGGCACATCATAGTCCCGCACGATCCGCAACGTTCGTTGCTCTCCCCGGGGCTGTTTCTCCAAAATAGACAGCGCCTGCATAACCCGCTCACGATCAAGCCCCGTCATCATCACGGCCCCCTCTTCCATGCCCTCCGGACGCTCGTGCGCTTCGCGGATATTGACCGCCGGAAAATTCAGGATGGAGGATTCTTCCGTGATCGTTCCGCTATCGGAAATCACAGCATGGGCCTGGCGCTGCAAACTCACGTAGTCAAAAAACCCGAACGGTTTGTGCTGCTCGACCAGCGCAGGCAGGCTGATCCCCGCAGAGTCGATGCGAGCTCTCGTGCGCGGATGAACAGAGAACACGATCCGACGGCCATATGTATCCGCGACCGCCGTGAGGACTTCGCTCAATTGACGGAGATGACTCTCGGAATCCACGTTCTCCTCTCGATGGGCACTGACCACGAAATACTCTCCCGGCTTCAAACGAAGGGTCTTCAGCACATCCGACTGATCAATCTTCGATCGATAATGCGAGAGGACTTCGCGCATCGGACTACCGGTCTTGATGATGCGATCAGGCGGCAACCCTTCACGCAGCAGATAATCCCGGGCGTGGTCGCTGTATGTCAGATTGATGTCGCTGATATGATCGACGATCTTCCGATTCAGCTCTTCCGGAACCCGTTGATCGAAACAGCGGTTTCCCGCCTCCATATGAAAAATTGGAATCTTCAACCGTTTCGCAACGATTGTCGCGAGGCAGCTGTTGGTATCTCCCAATACCAGCAGGGCATCCGGCCGTTCCGAAACCATGACGTCGTAGGCCCGGGCCAGGATATTTCCCAGCGTCTCTCCTAAATTGCCTGCGACGACGTTGAGGAAATGATCGGGCTTTCTGATTTCGAGCTGGTCAAAAAAGACCTGGTTCAACTCGTAGTCATGATTCTGACCCGTATGGACCAGCACATGGCGCGCATGCGCATCAAGCACCCGGATGACCCGGCATAACTTGATCACCTCGGGACGAGTCCCGACGATCGTCATAACCTTCATCTGAGTCACGTGTGGCTATCCTCCTCGCCTGACGACGCTACGACTAACGTAGCAGTTCTTCGCGATCCCCTATCTCGACATCTTCGATCATAAGGCGGTGCTTCTTCAGCAAGGCCGCCGTACCGGCCAGATCCAGGACTTCATCTCCAGAGCTGTACTCTTTCGCCAACGCGTTGGGCTCGGATGCCGGGCCCTGCCGCAATTCCGGCAGCATAGGCTGAATCGCATAATACCCGCCCCGGCGCACACAGTGATGCATCTCCTCCTCAGAAATCAGAATCTCATGCATCTTTTCACCGGGACGGATACCGACCATCTTGACGTCGATCTTGCGGGACCCGATCAAGGCCCGGGCGAGATTGATGACCGTAGCCGACGGCGCGCGCGGAATATAGGTCTCACCGCGTTTCGCTTCTGTGACCGCGGCAAACACCGTATCCACCGCGTCGTCCAGGCTGAGAAGAAACCTGGTCATCTCCGGCGCAGTAATCGTCACCGGCCCTCCGTTTCTGATCTGATCGTGAAAGAGCGGAATGACCGACCCTCGGGAAGCGAGGACATTTCCATAGCGGACACAGATGAAGCGAGTGTTGGGATTCAGGATGTTCGCCGCCACGAAGATCCGTTCCTGCACAGCCTTCGTCATGCCCATCACATTGACCGGCTTGCATGCTTTATCGGTACTGATGCCCACGACGGTCTCGACCGGATAGCTCTGCTCCTGGATAGCCCGGACGATATTGGAGGCGCCCAGGCAATTCGTCAGCACGGCTTGGGTTGGGAAATATTCGCAGGTCGGCACCTGCTTGAGCGCGGCGGCATTGACGACGATGTCGGCGCCTTTGACGGCGGAGCAAACATCCTCATAGCTGCGCACATCGCCGATTCTGAACTCCAGCACATTCACGAAATTATTGAAGATGACTTCGTCGGTGGTCACCTGTTTATGGAGATACGACATTCTCATGTCGTGCTGCTTGGCCTCGTCGCGCGACAACACGATCACCTTTTTCGGCGTCCCCAACTCTCCTGCCAGCAGTCGATGCACCAGCTTCTTCCCCATTGAACCGGTGCCACCCGTGACGAGCACGGTCTTGTCCTTAAACATTAGGGGGTCCTTTCCGTCATATGATACGCCAGGTTGTCGATCATCGCTTCCCATGCAGGAGGCTTGTAGCCTGTATCTCGATGAAAGCGAGAAGCATCAAGGCTCCGGTCACATTCAAACGTCACGTCCGGCTCGATCGTAATCGGCAGTCGAAGCCGGTCACGAATCAGAGTTAACAGGTCGTACTTGCTGATCGGCTCCGCCGCCACGTGGTACAAGCCGTGGATCGCCGGAACTTTGATCAGAACGAGTTCCACGATGTGTGCCAGTTCGGAAGTGGGAAACCCCGAGAAAATCGCCTTTGTAAATCCCTTCACGGTCTTCCCCCGCTGAGAGAGAAACCACTCCAGCAGGCCGGTCTTGCGCGAAAGTTCAGGCCCGATCATTGAGGTGCGAAGCGTCAGACAATGAGACTCCGACACTTCTCCCAATAGTTTGGTCCTCCCATAGAGATCCTCGGCATCCGGCTGATCCATTTCTCGGTAATTTCCCCGTCGGCCTGAAAACACACAGTCGGTACTGAAATGAATGAGTCTGGCCCCAATCGTCCGACAGAGAAGAGCCAACCGATGAGGCAGCAGCGAGTTGATTTCGAGACTGGGGATCACTTCCTTCGCTTCCACCCGTTGTTTGACGATTCCAACAGCATTGACCACCACCTCAGGAGAGAATTCTGCAATCACTGGCAAAAGTGTCTCCGTCGATGCCGCATCGACTCCATAAAACGTCGTGCCCGGCTGGAACAACCGGTGCGTTTCGTAGGCCTCGCGACCAAGCCGAAGAGTCACGCGGACATCATGCTGCCCGCTAAAATGGCGGAGCAGCTGATGCCCCAGCATGCCGTCCCCGCCGAGGATCAGGATGCGCATTTGGATTCTTCCCTCACCAGCTCTTTCATCCAAGAGTCCAGACGAGCGAGCAACGTGTCTCGGTCGAACTCTTGAAGAAAATACCGTCTACCATTCTGACCCAGCATTTCTCGCTCCGATAGCGGCATATTTGACATGTGCAGCACTGCTTCAGCCAGGGCCGCGGCATCCTCAGCCGATACTACGAGGCCAGCGCAAGCCTCTTTTACGACACGCGCTCCCTCCCCATCCAACGCGGCCAAAATCGGGCGGCCACAGGCCATATACGATTGGATCTTCGAAGGGATCGTCAATGCGAAGATGGGATCGCTTTTGAGAGTCACCAGGAGCACGTCAGCTCGCGCAAACCACTCAGGCATCGAATTCTCCGGGTGCTGACCAAGCATATGTACGCAGTGGCCGAGACCCCGTCTCACAATTTCTTCCCGCACCCATCTGGACTGTCTGCCTTCTCCCAGAATGACCCAATGAATC
>MSXM01000030.1 GCA_002083565.1 Nitrospira sp. ST-bin4
TGCGACGACGACCTATACCTACGATCTCTTGGGCAATCTGATCAAAGTGGTGGATGCGCTGGGCAACCGCACCACCATGCGGTACGACACCTTGAACCGTAAGCTCGCCATGTCCGACCCCAACATGAGCACCAATGGGACCACCACATGCGGCGATCTCACCGCAGTGAATCCGAATGCGACGTATCCCTGGTATGCGGCTCCCTGCTGGAACTATCAATACGATGCCTCGGGGAATCTCACCCGGCAGACCGATGCCAAGGATCAGCACCTCTGGTTCCGGTATGACGGGCTCAATCGGCGTACGCAAAAAGACTTCACTACGCAAAAGGCGCAAGGCAGCGGCGATGTGGTCTATGTGTATGACGATACCGTCACGACCTATAACCGCAAAGGCCGGTTAAAAGAGGTGACGGATGCGGCCACAAACGTCGCCTTTGAATACGATGCGCTGGGCCGGATCAGCAAGAGCACCAAAGTCCTGGATGGGACCACCTATGTGACGACGAGTGGGTATGACGGTTTAGGCCGCTTGAAAGAAGTGACCTATCCCACGGCTACCCCCAAGACGGTGGAGTATCTCTACACCGGGCCAGCCTTGGAGAAGGTGCAAGATAAGGCAGGCAGTGGCACCACCATTTATGCGGCCTATTCCAACTACACCTCGCAGGGCCAAGCTCAAACGATCACCTATGGCAACGGCGTGGTGACGACCCACACCTATGCCGATCCGGCGCATCCGACCTGCGTGCCGGCCAATACCTTTAAACTCTGTACCCTCAAGACCCAGAAGGGGACGAATCCCGTTCTCCAAGACCTGACCTATACCTTCACGGCCGAGGGCAATGTGGATCTGATCCAAGATCCGCTCAACGGCAATCAGGCCTTCGGCTACGATCTGCAGGACCGGCTCACCAGTGCCAGCGGGCCGTATGGGGCCGGAGGTGTCACGGCGACGCTGACCTACACCTACAATCAAATCGGGAATCTGCTCACGAATTCGCAGGTGGGGACCTATACCTATCCCACCAGTGGCGCCGGGGTCGTGCGGCCCCATGCGGTCACGGCGGCGGGGGGGAACACCTACACCTACGACAAAAACGGCAACATGGTCACGGGCGCTGGCCGGACCTATACCTGGAACCTCGAAAACAAGCCGCTGACCACGGTGCAGGGTGGCACCACCACGACGTTCGTCTATGACGGCGATGGCGGACGGGTGAAGAAGATCGTGGGCAGCACGACCACCCGGTATATCAGTAAGATCTACGAGTGTGACAATGCGAACTGCACCCGCTTCATCTGGGCGGGGAGTACCCGCATTGCCACCATTGCCGTGACCAGTGGGACGATTCATTACTGGCACGGCGATCATTTGGGCAGTTCCAGTGTGATCACGGACAGTGCGGGAGCCAAGGTCCAAGCGGTCAGCTATTATCCCTACGGCGGGACGCGCACGAATCAGAGTTTCTCCACCCCTGCCGTGGATGTGCCGTATAAGTACACCGGCAAAGAACTGGACAATACCGGGCTCTATTACTACGAGGCCCGGTACTATGACCCCACGCTTGCACGGTTCATTAGCCCGGATACGATCGTCCCGAACCAATATGATCCCCAGTCTCTCAACCGCTATGCCTATGTCCGGAACAATCCGCTCCGGTATACCGATCCCACGGGGAATTTCTTCGACGACATCTTTGATGCCATCGGCGACTTCTTCGAAGGTCTTGGCAAGAACATTCTCAGGCCCTTCAATGAGGGCATCAAGATTGCGCAGGATATTTGGCACAAACCACTTCGGCTTATCTCGCCGATATACTACTATGGAGAAATTCCCTATCGCGCGATCGCCTCAAATCCGGTACTTCGGGCTGCAGGGTTGGGGGAAGAGCTTGATGCGGGCCTGCGGGGACTCCAAAACTTTAGGGACTCATCCACCGGGCGCTACATCGATGCCGGGGTTATTGTCGCCGGCTCCGCTATCGCTACGTTCTATTGCGGGGGGTGTGGTCTAACCGCGACCATTCCGTATTTGGGGGTGTCAGTAGGGACTGTGGCAACTGGAGCTTATATTGGTGCGACGGTTGGATCTGCGTCTGGCCTCGCTCAAGCGGCCATCACTGGGGGCGATCCGTTCCAAGCGGCAGCCCTAGGAGGCCTAATTGGTGCTGCTGGAGGAGCTCTAGGAGCTGGAGTAGGAGAAATCGCAGGGAACACCATGTTCAGTGCGTCACTCGGTTTTCTACGCGCAGATGCTGCTGCTGTGGCTGCAAAATTTGGTGGAACGGTTGTGGGAGGCTCTGTTGGTAGTGGGTTGAAGGATGGTATTAGCGGTAAAAGTTTTGGAAAGGGCTTTGCTGCCGGTGCTCTCGGTGGGGCCTTTGGAGGTGCGATGGGGGTGAGCTTCGGAGGGGACCTTACGAAGGCCTATGGGGAGGCTGGTGGTTATGTCGACCGGGGGATAAGGGGCGTTACACGCCAGACTATCGAAAGCGCTCTTGATTGGACCAACGGCTGGTTTGCGGAGCAGACACAATAATTAACAGAGGGGTGTAACGTAGCGATTAGCACCTACGAATTGAGGCGTGCTTGATTGGATCGGCCGATGGTCTGCAGATCAGATCAAGGAGGCAGGTGAGAGATTGCGGGGCGGAGATTTAGCTTCTGAAACCTCTGTCGTGTCGCGCGTTCACTTGTGTCGTTTCGTCGGGGTGAGCGATGTACTTGTTGATGAAGCCCCGTAGTCTTGCCACGTGAACACCGAGGTTGGTGGAGGAGTGAGCAGCACTCCTCCACCAACCTCCTTCCAAAGAAGTTCTCAACACTTTCCCGTTCATTGTTCTCCTGCGCCCAGCCAATACAGAATTCACATCGGCCGTTGTGCATCGCATGCGGCAGACTGATCGCTTCTGAATTTCCCTCGCTCATTTCTTGTGCAACCCAATCCCCCCATTTGACGGGATTGTAGGGCCTCGCGGTTTTCGCTAGCATTCCGACTGCCGACTCCCTGTCCTCACCTGCATCGATTTACGAAGGAGGCGCAGCATGACAGAGCACAATCGGAAAGAGTACGGTTTCACGCTCATCGAGTTGATGATCGTCGTCGCGATCATAGGGATTTTGGCTGCTATCGCCATTCCAAATTTCCTGTCGTACCAACTCAAGTCGAAGACCATCGAGGCGAAGACCAACCTGGCCGGCATCAAGACCGCTGAGCTGACCTTTGCGGCCGATCGCTCCTGCTACCTGTCGGTGCAAAATAACGGCTGGCCCGGGATCATCCCCGCGAATGGCGCGCAGGTGCCTTGGCCTTCGGCGGCGGCGCAGCCCTCGCCGGGTGCGCTGTGCGTGAATCCTGTGACCGGAGGACCGGCGTCGGCGGTGGGGACGTTCGGCGATGTAGGGTTCTCGCCATCGGGACACGTTCGCTACAACTATCATCTCGCGGCAAGTCAGACGCGCACTGCTGCGCCTGGACCTGTGACGAACGGCTGCCCCGGCTGGCCGGCGCCAATCACGTCCGGCGCGGCGACCGGACCCACGACGGGATTTCTCGCGCAGGCGATCAGCGATCTTGATGGCGATGGGAGGCGTGGTGGATTTATGGTGTCAGAGGTGAGCCACGTCGTGGATTGCGCGCCGAACGTCTATTAGCAGGATGTTGAAAAAGTCCGCCAGCTTTGTTCTCGCATCGCTCAGAGGCTCAACGTACGGCGGGGAGTACGATTCGCCCCTTCGCTCGCTGCGGCCTCGCTGGACGGTCTTTTTGACCATCCTGCGGGGCATCCGATGATTGAGTTACGGTATTCGCCAATCGGGTGCGGTGGTCTTAAGGCAGGAGTGCAGTTGTGATCTCTGCTTCATCCGGACAATCGGATCCGCTGTGTTCTCCGACAGGTGTTTCTTCAGGGACGATGCCTGTTCGTGCCTGTGCCGAGAATTTGTATAGCTTCCGAGTCCGGCCTGTGTTGATGATTGGGCTTCCACTGTGCCTGCTGCTGAGTCTCATCGTCTGGATCCGGCAGGAACTAGAACATCGTATCGGCGGCGTCGCGCAGACTCGTGAGCAGCTGCGTCTCCTGCCCCGTGGGGACGTACTCAAAGCGGCGTTGCTGGGGTATCACCATCTCGGCGCGGATGTGCTGTGGCTGCAAGTCGTTCAAGTGCTGGGCCAGAAAGAAGTGCCGCCGCCGGATTACGAATGGGCCTACCACGCGCTCGATGTCATCACGACGCTCGACCCGTACTATGTCTATGTCTATGACGCCGGCGGGATTGTCTTGGCCGAATTGGCCGGCCAGGTCGAATGGAGCAATCAGTTGCTCAAGAAAGGATTGGACGCCAATCCTGAGGCTTGGCGTCTGGCCTTTCAGCTGGGGTTCAATCACTTCTTTCACCAGCATGACTATCGCGCGGCAGCCGATTACATGGCGGTGGCGGCCAAGCTTCCCGGGCGACCCGGCTATGTGCCGGAGTTGGCGGCGCGGCTCTACGCGGAGGCTAAGCATCCTGACCTCGCTCTGCAATTACTCGCGTCGGTGCGGCAGTCAGCAAACGATCCGATCGTCGTCGCAGCGCTGGATCGCCGGCGCGATGAAGTCTTCATCGAACGGGATCTGGTAGTGATCGAACAAGCGGTCGCCCGCTATTGGGAGCAATACGGCCGCTACCCTGCGGCGCTTTCTGTTCTGGTGGAAGAACACTTACTCGATCGGATTCCCGTCGAACCGTTCGGTGGAACCTATGAACTGGATGCGGAAACGGGACAGGTGCGGAGTTCGACGCATCCCCGCCGGCTTCGGCTCTTTCGTCCGGATGAGATACAGCCGTTCACCAGTGCTGCGGCCTTGCCATGACCACTTACCCCAGTGCGCTCAGAACCGTAGATTTGTGCAAATCCTTTTCCAGCGGGCTATGGAGCCGTCCCGTGTCGGTGCTCGATCGCGTCAATCTTGATATCAGGCAAGGCGAGATGTTCGGTTTGCTGGGCCCAAACGGTGCGGGCAAGACGACGACGATGCGGGCGGCGCTCGGGTTGATCCATCCATCTAGCGGCGAGGTTCGGATCTTCGAACGGCCCGCCCATGAGTGGGAAGCGAGAAGGCGGGTGGGGTTTCTCCCGGAGGCGCCCTACCTCCATGACCATCTGACAGCGGAAGGATGTTTGAGGTTTTTCGGGCAACTCTGCGAGATGGACGGTATTGGCCTGGCTCGGCGAGTCGGAGTGCTACTGGAATTGGTCGGGTTAGAGGGGGCGCGCAACCGCAGGCTACGGACGTTCTCCAAAGGGATGCTGCAGCGGGTGGCGATCGCCCAAGCCATGATCAACGATCCGGACCTTCTTTTGCTGGACGAACCGATGTCCGGACTGGATCCGATCGGACGGCGCGAGATGCGCCAGATGTTGCTGCGCCTGAGCAGGCAGGGCAAGACGATCGTGATGAGCTCTCATCTGCTTCAGGATGTCGAACTGCTGTGCGATCGGGCCGCGATCCTCTCTCACGGTCGAGTCGCCACGGTGGCGGCGGTCAAGAGGCTGCCGAACGACGAAGAAGATGCTACAGATTATCGAGGTTCTGAGGTTGCGCCGGGGGAAGGGCGCCAGGCCTCTGTCACCGCGCTCGAAACATTGTATTGCAACGTCGTGGGAGAGAAGAGAGGGGACGCGGCGTGAGAGGGCTGAGTGCCATTGCATGGACGACGGTTCAAGAATACCTGCGCGACAGATTGCTCTATGGCGGGGTGATCGTCGGCCTCTTGCTGGTCGCCGGGTCCGCCCTGTTATCGCGGCTGACTGTCGGCGATCCCGATCGGGTGATTCTCGACCTGGGTCTGGGAGCCGTTCAGTTCTTTAGCACCGTCGCCGCAATCTTTCTTGGGATCGGGCTCATTGGACGTGAAATGGATCGCCGCAGGGTTCATTTGATCCTGGCAAAGCCGGTGCCGCGCTCACGGCTCATCCTCGGCAAGTACTTGGGGCTCTCCCTGACGCTGGCGCTCAATGTTGTAGTACTCGCTCTACCGTTGATCTTGATGCTGGTGATGCTGGATGTGCCGGTGACGCTCAGTCTCTGGCAAGCGGTAGCCTTGATCTATGCCGAAACGGCCGTCGTGATGTGTGTGGCATTGCTTTGCTCGACGTTCACGACGGCAACGCTCGGCGCGATATTCACCCTGGCGTTCTACGTGATCGGTCACTGTGTGATGTATGTACGGGCGTTCGCGGACAAGCTTGAGGGAGTTGCCCGTACTGCGGTCAAAGGATTCACGTATCTCTATCCTGATTTGGAGTATTTCAATCTCAAGGGCCATGTGCCGTACCACCAATCCCTGGCGGCCTCGGACTTCACTCTGGTACTGGGGTATGCCGTTGCCTATATGACCTGTCTGTTGCTCGCTGCTACGATGATCTTCGAGCGGCGTGACTTTGTCTGAGGCCGGACCGGTTTTCTCCCTTCACAGTCGATCGCGTCGGCAAGGTCTCTTGCGCATGGATTACGGCGCAGAGGCCGACATGTCGTTCGAAAAAGGAGGCAGCTCCGTGGTCGCTCGGGGCGATTCCTGGACTTGACAGGGTGGAGCGCCAATCGGATTGAACGGGTTTAACCCGGGGTGGCAGGGCTGGGCGGCCGGTATCGGCGGAGGAGCGGTCGTTGACGTTTCCAAGGACATGCCTGTGCTATTGGGATCGTAAGAAGGCGTGGTGACATCTGTGACCGGAGGCGGTTCCATCGGAAATGCCGTCACAGGCTCGGAGAATGATGGTATCGCAGTATGAGGAGCGTACGAGAGCCCCGAGGGAACTGTGCCCTGGACCGGAAGGGACTGTAGCGGAATGCAGCGTCCGAGCTGCGCGGTATTGTCCGTATAGGTCACGGCGCCGGAGGCATCACGGCATTGATACAGCGGTCCTCCTTGGATGGGTATTCCGTTGAACAGAATTACGGCGCATGTGGCGCCGACGATAGTGACACGTGTCATGCGATGTACCGGATCCAGATACGAGTGTGAATGCCGTTCCAGCCTATGTGTGCAGGGTGGGGCGGTGATCGGATGGAACAGGCGTTTCAACCTGGTTGACTGATTGCGATGCGCCTACTAACCGGGCGACCACACCGGCTCTGGTGGTGGCTTTGACTTTCGTCATGATCGCCCGGACGTACTCTTTGACGGTATGCGCGCTGATGCATAGTTCTGTCGCCATTTCTTTATTTGTCAGCCCCCGCATGAGACCCTGCGCGATGGATTCTTGCCGGGCGGTTAGTTGAGGAGGCGGTGCTGCTTTGGCGTCGTTGAGCGGCGCCTCAGCAACGAGCATTTCAAGCACGATCAATAGTCTGTGAGATGGAGAAGTGCCCCATTCGGGAATGATAAATCCTCCAAGCGCGATTCGATGATGAGTCGTCAGTGTTATACGACGAATTTGTACGGTTGCCCATTCGGTCGGCGATGAACAATGGCGGCGGGCGTTCTCGATTGTGTCACACAGGTCTCGAATGATGGGCGGGAGGTGTTTTGCAGAAGGGAGATTGCTTCCCCCTGGATCTATGCGGTGCAATATCTGCCGGGCGGTGGGTGTGAGGTAGAGGAACTCATGCTCGGCTGAAAGAAGGACAATGCCGGGATTGAGCTCTCGCGTCGATTTGAGGTTGCGGTTACTCTGTGCGGGTGATCGGGAATAGGTTGATACCGTGTACATAGTCCGCAACCTCCCTGTTGGAACTCTCTAGCGGCACCAGGATTTATTTTGTACGGCCCTATCCATGATGGGACCGTACGTACTTAGTACTAATGGCCCTATATGGGATCGAGCCTGCTGAGGGGGTGAACTTGTAATCTTTCCTACACATTTTGTCCATCCCCCCATTTGAGGGGAGTTATCCGGGGGGGTTGTGGAGCGGTCTTCATGAGTGTAGAAAGCCTAACCAAATGGACATGACATTCGAGACAGGATCATGGGAGAGCTGGAGTCACTTTCACGAGCAACAGTCTCGCTCGGATCGGGTGCCGCTTGTGCAGGCCGTCGTCTTCGAACCGTCGGCCCATCATGTCAAAGATGAGCAGATCATGCTCCATAGCCGAGTTGGACTCAGTCTCAACGTGAGCAGTACGGGACTTTGTCTGCTGGTGGACCAGTGTCCGGCGTCAGGCGAAGTGTGGCGTGTGCAGATTCCAAGTGCGACACAAGGGATCCAAACGCCCACTCTTGCCGATGTCCGATGGGTGAGGGAGCTTCCATTCGCAGAGAGTGGGCTTGTCATCGTGGGGTTGAGATTCATCCTGTAGATTTTCCCGTGATCGTAGGCTGCGAGAGGTGATCGGATGAGGGTGTGGGGCTTGCCCCAATCTAAGACGATGGGGGCTATTCTGTTGCTCGTCGCTGTCGTCGTCTCAAGCTGCGCCTCGCCGGAATTGCGGAAGGCCGACGGATATGCGGAGCATGGCGAGTGGGACAAGGCGGTCGAAGCCTATCGGGAAGCGGCTAAGAAGGAGCCGTTTTCAGAGACCGTTCAGTCGCGGATGGGCCTGGCCAAGACTCGGGCGGCCGAGAGGCATTATGAGGCAGGCCGCCGGGCTCTCGATGCGGACCGGCTGCCAGACGCGGTGCAGGAATTCAAACTGGCGCTCGGGTTCGATCCGTCGAAGCCCGAACATCATGCCGCTATGACCATGGTGCTTCGCTTGAAAGAAGCGCGTGATCAGATGCACACCGGTGAGAAGTTGCAGGGACTCGGGCGTTTGGAGGAGGCCCTCGCCGCGTTCGAGCGGGCCATCGAGCTGGACGCATCCCTGAGCCACGCCTCCGATGGGATCACCGAAATCACGAAACAGCAGCGGGCCGCCAAAATGATCGGAGGCAGCTTGGAGCCGATCACCCTCCGGTTCCAAAACGCCAAGTTGCGGGAAGTGTTTGAAATCGTCGCGCGGACAGCCGGTGTCAACGTGATCTTCGATAAAGAAGTGCGCGACGATCCCATCACCATCTTCATCAAGCAGTTGCCGTTCGATGAGGCACTCGACTTGATCTTGAACACCAATGGCCTGGTCGCCCAGCGGGTGGCGGCGGATACGATCCTGGTGATGCCGAACAATAAGCAGAAACAAGCGCAGTACCAAGATTTATTGATGCGCACGTTCTATTTATCCAACGCCAAGGCCAAGGATGCCGTGAACATGGTGCGGACGTTGCTTGACAGTAAGAAGATTTACGTCGATGAGAAAGTGAACGCCATCGTGGTGCGGGATGAGCCGGCCAAACTGCAATTGGCCGAGCGCCTGCTGTTCGCGATCGATCGCCGTGAGCCGGAAGTGGAACTTGACTTGGAAGTGCTGGAAGTGAATCGAACGAAAAGCCTCAAGTATGGACTTAACTACGCAAAGCAGGCCGGCTATGGGCTCCGCCCTCCGAGCGGCACAGGCGGGATCTCCACCGCGCCGACGACCTGGGCCTTCGAGGCGCTCACCTCCCTGGGAGCGGGGAGTTATCTGTTCCTGATCCCGTCGAGCGTCCTGATCGATTTTTTCAAACAGGATTCCGATGCCAAGACGCTGGCTTCTCCCAAGCTTCGTGTCTTGAACAACAAGACGGCAAGTATAAATGTCGGCGACAAGCAACCCATTCTCTTGTCGACCACGAATGTGCTGCCGGGGCAGGCGGCGACAGGTGCCGTACCGACGACATCGACCGTGACCTCCATCGAATTCAAAGATACGGGCGTGAAGCTCACGGTCGAACCAAGCATCAATCTGGTCGATGAAGTGACGCTCAAGCTCAAGGTCGAAGTGACCAGGTTGGGTGACCAAGTGACGTTGCAGGCGAGTCCGGAGATCAAGCAGTTCAAATTCGGAACGAGAATGGCGGAAACGGTGCTGATGCTCAAGGACGATGAGACGGTGGTCTTGGCCGGGTTGATTCAAGATGAAGAGCGTAAGAATCGGTCGAGCGTTCCATTGATCGGAGACATCCCTTGGCTGGGCCAACTCTTTACCTCCACCACCACTGATCGGGTGGCGACGGAGGTCGTGCTCACCATTACGCCTCGAATCGTCCGGAGCATGACCGCGCCGCCGATCGCCCAGCAAGCCTTCTGGTCCGGTACCGAAAGCACCTATGCGACAGAACAGCTTTTCCCTCCCCGGCCATCGGCCGTCAAGTATGCGGCCTCAAAATCGTCCGGTGACCGTGTCGTGCGTCCGGCTGCAGAAGCTGGTGCAGGAATGGAAGGGGTGTCGGTACCTGATGACACGGCTGCAACCTCCGACACTCCGTCACCTGGAGGACGCAGGGCGAACGACGAACTGGCAGGAAAGGCACCGCTGTCCACGCGAAAGATGCCGGCACGAGTGATGGGCGGTCTGTCGTTGAATCCGGAAGAACTGACGGCCGCAGTCGGACAGGAATTTCGTCTCGATCTTGTGACGTCACAGGCTGCGACGATAGGCGAGGCGGGCCTAACGGTCAGTTACGATCCCCAGACAATCGAATTCATGCGTGTCGTCCCCGGCGCAGCATCGATTTCTGCCCGCGCCGCCGACGGTCAAGTCGTGATTGCCGTCAATAGACAAGCGCCGGGAGGAGCGGGAGAAGCCGTGCTGGCCATGCTGTTCTTTCATGCGAAGGTCCCCGGAGACAGCGAGTTGAGTTTACGGACGATCGCGGCTGCCGGTTCATCGAGTGAGGGTGGGGAACAGCCGGTCCGGCAGGCGGTCGTGCACGTGCAGTGAGAGGGCGTCGAGATGCGGCGTGATGGCGGCTATACGCTTCTGGAACTCTTGATCGTGATCACGATTGTGGGCACGCTTGCCACGCTGGCGGAGCCGCTTTGGGAGCAGTCGGTGCTGAAAGCGCGCGAAGCGGCCTTGAGGCGGACGTTGTTTACCATGCGGGATGTCATCGATCAGTATCGGGCTGATCGGGGAGGCTACCCCGTGAGCCTGCGCGATGTGGTGAAGGCCGGGTATTTGCGTGTCCTGCCGATCGATCCGCTGACGAAATCGAGCGCGACCTGGCAGGAGATTCCCGCGGAACCGGAAGGGGGAGTGAGCGATGTCCATAGCGGAAGCAGGCTCGTCGGATCGGACGGCACACCCTACAATCATTGGTGATCTCATGTGGACCAAAGTGATCGGCATTGCGATGGGGGCTATGGTTGCCGGGGGGCTGTTCGCCAGCTGTGCGACAGTTCCCGCCACGAACGAAGCCGGCATGCAGGACTGCAAGATACGGATTGTGCGGGTCATCGACGAGCGCGATGCGCTGCTGGCGGCTGCGCGTGTAGAAATCGCTGCAAGCAAGATTGCTGCGGCAAAGAAGGAGGCAGAGGTGCAGGAATTGCGGAAGGCGGTCGGAGACCTTCGGCGGGAGAATGCCGATTCGCATCACGCCTTGACGGTGATGAAACGGACGGTGGACACAGCGCAGGAAGAAGCCGATCGAATACGAACAGAGTGGGCGCAGGTTGAGCAAACGAAACAGGAACGGGAACTGTCCGAGTTGCGGACAACAGTGCATGCGTTGACGGAGCGAATGGACCGGCTGAAAGAGCAGGTATTGGAAGCGGTGCTTGCTGCGACGGCGCTGTCCGAGGAGCCTTCCAGACCGACGTCCGCTGCCGGAAAGAATCATCGGCCACGGCCGTCGAAACCCGTGGTTCTTCCCATCGATGCGCGGCGCACCGGACAGATGCTGCCGATTTCAGCGCAATAACGCAGAACGAAGCGTTCCGAGGATATTCCCGATGCCGACATTCGTCAGACAGAAACCGTTGGCCGATCTTTTGGTGGAGCGAGGCCTGTTTCCGGCTGGCCGGGCCGCTGAGCTGTCTGGTCGCGCGGGCACTTCCCAGCGCCGATTGCAGGCGCTCTTGCTGGAAGAGCAACTGCTGTCGGAGTCCGTGCTGGCGGAAATACTGGCGGAACAATGTGCGGTTCCCTACCGCAGCCTCGATGGGTATCGTGTGGACTTTGAGAAATTTGCCGCGATCTCCGTGGAGACGATGCGTGAGTATCGGTTTGTCCCGTTGGAAGACGACGGGATGACGCTCACGGTAGGCGTGCCAGATCCGTACGATCTCCACCGGCTGGATCGGTTGGATGCGCTTCTCGGCCGGGAGTGGCGAGCGGTGATCGTCTCGCCGGCTGCGATTCTGGAGGCACTAAAAGAAAGCGAGCGAAACGCGCAGATGGTTGCGCGCGTGAGCGACGAGTTTCGTCCTCTCCTGGTTCAGGAGACCGAGCAAGGGGAGGAGGTCCTTTCGGTCGATAAGCTGAACAACGAACAGAGTCCAATCGTCCAGCTGATCGATACGATGATCGTGAATGCGTTAGAGAAGCGGGCAAGCGATATCCACATCGAGCCGGCCGATGGAGTCACCGAGATCAAGTATCGCATCGACGGCGTGCTCTATCTGGCGATGGAACCGTTGGACCTACGATTTCACAATCCGTTGGTATCCAGAATCAAGGTCATGTCCGAACTGGATATCGCCGAGCGGCGCATTCCGCAAGACGGTCGCTTCAAGCTGAGGCTTCAGCGCCGCACCATCGACTTCCGAGTCTCCATCCTCCCCAGCGCATTCGGCGAATCCATCGTGATCCGCATTCTGGCGAAAGAGGAATTCACGTCCGGACAGCGTGGAATACATCTGAATGCGCTCGGCCTCAAGCAAGAGGATTTGCGGCGATTCCAGAGGGCGATCACGGCCTCGTACGGCATGGTGCTGGTGACCGGACCGACGGGGAGCGGCAAGACCACGACGCTCTATGCCGCGCTCAACGAAGTCAACTCCAAAGAGGACAAGATCATTACCATCGAAGATCCGGTGGAGTACCAGTTGAAGGGGGTCGTACAGATCCCGGTCAACGAAAAGAAAGGACTCACCTTCGCCCGTGGTTTGCGGTCCATCCTGCGTCACGACCCGGACAAGATCATGGTGGGCGAAATTCGCGACGCCGAAACCGCCCAGATCGCAATTCAGTCCGCCCTGACCGGGCATCTCGTGTTTTCGACCGTGCACGCCAACAATGCTTTCGATGTCATCGGGCGTTTTGTAAACATGGGGATTGAACCGTATAATTTTGTCTCGTCCTTGAACTGCATCATGGCGCAACGGCTGGTTCGAACCATTTGCCCATCCTGTAAGACGCCGGTTTCGGTGAGCCCGGCGCAGTGTGAACAATTGGGGTTTGATGCGGGGCTGGTGTCCGGTCGGGTTCTCTACGAAGGCAAGGGCTGTGTCGCCTGCCATGGTTTGGGCTATCGGGGGCGCCAGGCGATCACAGAGTTTCTGCCGGTCACCGAGGAGATCAAAGAATTGATTCTCGCGCGGCGGCCTCCTTCGGAAATTCGCGCAATGGCTCTGGCGAACGGCATGACGACCTTGCGTCAGGCTGGTATCGAAAAGATGCTGGCGGGAGAGACGACCATGAAAGAAGTCCATCGCATGACGTTCGTCGGGTAACGGGTACGTATGAACTTGCTTCAGACTCATCGCGCCGACACAGGGGTGTGTCTTCGACCGGATGGGATCACGATGGTGCGAGTGATGCGGGCCTGGAGACAGCCTGCGAAGGTCCGCTGTATTGAGGAGCGGCCCATCAGGAGCGGGCTGCTCCGCCCGTCGTGCACGGAGGTGAATGTCGAGAATGTGGACGAACTCGCGCGCGACCTCGCAGCGGCGGTTGGCTCGGCCCGTACAAGAACGGTGGCCCTCAGCCTGCCGGACGGGTGCGTTTCCATGGCGATCTTGCCCTTCGAGTCGCTTCCCGTCGGCGAGCGTGAGCGTGAGACCCTCGTGCGATGGCGATTCCAGCATGACCGGCGTTGCGCGCTGACGGACGAGCAGATCGCCTACCGGATCTATCCTGCCCCTGCGCGTACCCCGCATCCCGCGGGATCTGCGGACGGCGGTACGGTGACCGCGTACGTGATGGCGATTGCTGTCAAACCATCCATCCTGCGGCAGTATCACATGGTGTGCGAACAGGCCGGGCTTCTGCCCGTCTCGATCGGGTTCTCCTCATTACAGGCGTTCGATCTATGCCGGATGTCCGTTGCTCCGGCCTCCGAACACTTCTGGGCGCTCCGAATGTCGGACCGGTTGACATTCGTCGCCTGTCGCGGAGGAGTGCCGGTGTTTCTGCGCGGCACGCGCGTCAAGGAGCATGACGATGTGCGGGCGGAGCTCGTCTCCAGCCTGCAATGTTTCGATGACGACTGTCCCCATAGCGATGGACCGTCCGGGACCGATCCCGCCATCTTGTATGTCATGCGTGAACAGGTGGACGAACAGAAGGACCAACCCGAGGACAGAGCCCTATGGACTCCCGCCGGACATCCGCGATGGCAGGTTGAGGTTCGAAATGGCTGGCCTGAAGGCCGACAGCTCTGGCCGCCTGATACCACGATGTCGATCGGCCGATGGTGCGCGCTAGCAAGCACAGAAGTGGTGTGACGATATATGACGTTCCGGCCTGTGATGATGTGGTGGCGGCCCGCGGCTGATTCGCTCACGTTCCATCAATTGCATCTGGAGGTCGCGCCTGCGGAAGTGCGCGCCGTGCAATGGATACAACGAGGGCTGACCGTCGGCTGTCTCGCGGCGCTGGTGGTGGTGGGGTGGTGGGGATGGAACAGCCGGGCGGTTGATGAAACGGCGGCGGCCTACGAACGGTCTACGGTGCGTATAGAACGGGCGACGAATGAGTTCGTAGAACAGATGCGGCAGAATCGCCTGGTTTTCAGCCAAGAGCAGGTAGCAGCGATCCGTGAGCAAGTCGCTTTTGCCAATCAGCTGTCCGAGAAGCGGAGTTTCTCTTGGACGAAGCTGCTGAGCGATCTGGAAGCGACCCTGCCGCCCCATGTGGCGCTGGTCAACATCAAACTCGATTTTCAAGATTCGGCTGTCGTTCTGGAAGGTACCGCCGTCCGGCTTCAAGATGTGAATGTGTTCATCACGCAACTGCACGCGCATCAGGCGTTCCGCCATGCGGTGCTCGAGAAGCATGAGATCCGCCATGAGACGGGCGAGCAGCAGGTGGCGGGTGATGCCGCCATTGAATTTCGCCTCTCGGTTCGCTATCACCCGATGCTGTAAGGAAACGATGATAGGCATAGTCGAACGTCTGGTGGTGCCGAGCGTGACGAGACCGGCGATACGATCGTTGGCCCTCTCATCCGCCTGTTCGCTGCTGGCGCTTGCCGCGCTCGTCGGGGCCTATGTGGAGTGGGTGATACCGGCGGACGATCGTCTTGAGCGCGCGGAGGCCGCCTATCGAAAGGCAACGTTGGAACAGGAACAGAGCCGATCTCAACGTGCGTTGTTTGAAAAGGCGTTGCTGACTCAGGGGCAGGTGGATACTTTTTGGCGCGCGCTGCCTTCCCAAGATGAGTACGCGGCCTTGGCGATGGCTATTTCAGAATTGGGAAAAGCAGAGCACCTGACCATCCCAGGCATGAATTATCACCTGGAAGAATCGGAAGGGCGGCTGCCGGTCAAAGCGTCTCTGTCGTTTCGCGTCATCGGGGACTATGCGGCGATGTACCGGTTCATCCATCGAATAGAGACTGCGGAGTCCTATCTGGTCGTCGAGAGTCTCGATGCCGCAAGGGCGGATAAAGCAGCCCGCGCCACGTCGCACGCAGTCGTGTTCAACGTGACTGTCGCGACGTTTCTTCGGCCCAGTCCTCCACGAGGCAACATGTCATGACACAGCGGGTGAAATATCTACTTCTTGGTGGCTGTGCGGCGCTGTGGGCCATACTGCTTGTCCTGCGATGGATTGGTGAAGAGCCGCCCCAAGAAGTGCCATTGCGGTTTCAAACCGGGCAGAATCCAGTCGCCCTGGCAGTGGGAGGACAGAGCGCAGATGGGCTGATGATCAAACCGTTTAAGGTCCAAGGGCAGGCAACGACGCCGGGTCCGCAGAAAAATATTTTTTCGATGGGCCGGGCTGTTGTGCCGGAAAACGCCAAGCAACTCCAAGTGGTCAAGCGCAGCGCGCCGCCGGTTCCGGCACCGCCGCCCGTTGTGGTTCCGCCTCCTCCCCCCGTTCCACCTTCTCCGCCGATTCCTACAGGGCCCACTCCCGAAGAACTTGCCGCCATCGCCGCGCGCCAACAGCACGAGTTGCTGTCCAGGCAGGCCCGTGAGCAGATGGTGCAATATCGGTATCTCGGATATGCAGACCGCGATGGCCGTCAGCAAGCGTTTATAGGTAAGGGCACCGAGATCTACATTCTCCAGCAAGGGGACCAACTCGACGGGAAATTCCTCGTGGCCGTGATCGATCCCACCGTTGTCGTACTGCGAGAAAGCGTTACCAATCTGGAAGCCCGCATCGAGCTGAAGAAGAATTCGTCGATCAATCCCTCCTGATCCGGCCGCCGTTTTCCGCTCATGCGACTGCTCTCGCGCCGATGCTCAGGTGTTGGACGTGTTCTATAGTTCGTCTGCCGCAGGAGCTGGGAGGACAATTATCATGATCCCCCCAAATGGGTATACCCATTTGACGGGATTGCGTCGGGGGAAAAAGAGCATAGAGTGCGCGGCTATGAAACTACCAGCACGTGTGCCATGCGAGGGGAGGCAGCCCATGACGGATCGAGACACCAGCCGGCAGCGAGATGTTGTGGCTGAATCAAAGGCGCGGGAACATCTGACTGGCCGGTGGCGCCGGTTTTTCGCGAGACTCTGCATCATCGGAGCGGCGCTGGCCCTGCTGGCTACGAGTGTGTTGTCAAGCAGTGCGGGCGATATCAGCTACGTCTACGACAACCTCGGTCGTGTCATCGCCGTCATTGATCCGGCCACCGACACCGCAGTGTATGCGTATGATTCGGTCGGCAATCTCACCGGCATCACGCGGCAAACGTCGTCGACGCTCGCCATCTTTCAATTCACGCCGGACAAGGGCCCTGTCGGCACGAGTGTCACGATTTACGGGACCGGCTTCAGCGCCACGCCTGCCAGCAACACCGTGAAGTTCAACGGCACGACGGCCACCGTGCTGACCGCCTCGACCACGGTCTTGACCACCACCGTTCCGTCTGGAGCGACCGCCGGGACCATCAGTGTGACAGTGGCCGGCACTACGGCCACGAGCACGGCGACCTTTACCGTGGGGACTGCGGGCGCCCCCACGCTGTCCAGCGTGAGTCCCGGCGTCGGCAATTATGGCGATACGGTGACCCTGACCGGGACGAATTACGACACCACCCTGATCAATAATCGCGTGGCCTTTACCGCGGCCATCGGGGCCGTGGCCACGGCCAGCAGCACGAGCCTCACCGTGCCGGTTCCGGCAAGCGCTCAAACCGGCCCGATTTCCGTCTCCACGACAAAGGGCAAGGCTACGAGTAGCACCGAGTTCTATGTGGCCCCACCGGGCGTGACGGCGGCGGACATTCAATATACAGGGCGGATCACGGTCAACGGCGCGACCGTCGCCGCCTCCATCACCACGGCAAACAAGAATGGCCTCATGGTGTTTGACGGGATCGCGGGTCAACGGATCAACATTGGATTCAATAGTGTCACGGTCACCCAGTTTGCCGCCCGTGTGTACCGGCCAGATGGCGCGTCGCTGACGACTGCAACGACCTTCAGCACTGCAGGCGGCAGTATAGATGTCGGGCTGCTCCCTACGACCGGCACCTATACTATCGTTCTCGATCCTGTGAGCACCTACACCGGCAACGTGACCGTTACGGTCTCGACCGAGTTAACCGGGAATATTACACCCGGTGGTGCAGCCGTGCCGATCTCCATCAGTCGGATTGGTCAGAACGCGCGCTATCTCTTCACCGGCTCTGCCGGCGGCACGGTAAGTCTCCAGCTGAGCAGCGTGACCATCACCACGGGCTCTGTCTCCATCATCAAACCGGACGGCACGAACCTCGTCGCGCCGACATCGTTTGGCACTGGCGGTGGTGTTCTGGATAGCCAGGTACTGCCCGCCTCCGGGACCTATGCCATCCTGGTGGATCCATCCAGCACCTATACCGGGAGCGTGACGCTCACGCTCTATAACCAGCCGGATGTCACGGGGACGATCACCATCGATGGCTCGACGGTCATTCCGACTCTCACGGTGCCAGGCCAGCGGGCGCGCTATACGTTTAGCGGCACCGCCGGTCAATGGGTGAATCTGGGAGTCTCCACGGTCTCGATTACGTCCAGCACGGTCTCCATCCTCAAGCCGGATGGGACGACCTTGGTGTCGAATACCATTAGTACAGCGGGCGGCAGCGTGGATCCCACGACCGCGCTCCCGACGACCGGGACCTACACGATCGTCGTGGATCCCACGAGCACCTACACCGGCAGCATGACGCTGACGCTCTCGTCGGTGCTCACCGGGTCGGTCACATTGGATGGTGGAGGGGTGGCCGTGAGTCTCACTCGCATCGGCCAGACCGCCCGCTATACGTTTAGCGGCACCACCGGCCAGTGGGTGAGTCTTGGCCTCACGTCGGTAACGATCACCAGCGTAACCGTCACGCTTGTGAAACCCGATGGCACTACTCTGGCGTCTGCCTCAGTGGGGACCGGGGGCGGGGGCCTCGAACCGTCCACGACGCTCCCGGCCACAGGCACCTACACCATCGTGGTCGATCCGGCCGGCACCTATATCGGGAATGTCACGCTGAATCTGATGTCCTATCTCACCGGGTCGTTGAATCTGGATGGGACGTCGACCACCGCGACCATCTCAACAGTCGGCCAGAACGGACTCTACACGTTCAGTGGGACATCAGGGCAGTGGGTCAGCTTCGGCTTTACCAGTGTCTCGATTCCCTTTATTACGGTCTCACTCTATAAGCCGGATGGGACCTATCTCACCGGAACCTCAATCGGGACGGCCGGTGGGAGTCTGGATCTGACGGCGGCCTTGCCTGCTACCGGCACCTACACGCTCGTGGTCAATCCTTCTGGAGCCTATACTGGGGCGGCGACGCTCACGCTCTCATCGGAGGTGACCGGGTCTGTGCTGATCAATGATCCCGCGACCGGGATCACCATCAGCCGGGCTGGCCAGAACGGGCGCTATACGTTCGCCGGCACGGCGAGCCAACAAGTGACAGTGAAGGTCACGGGTAATACCCTCGGCAGCACCACCGTCTATCTCTATACGCCCAGCGGGAGCTATCAGACCGGGACGACGAACTCGGCGGCGAGCTTCAACCTCTCCACCGTGACGCTCGCCACCACCGGGACCTATACCGTCACGATCAATCCCACCACGACTGCCACCGGCAGTCTTAACCTCCAGGTGACCAACCCATGAGCTACCTATTTCGACGACTCCCACATGCCGCTAGACTTGTGGTTGTGTGTTTCAGTCTGGTGCTGGCGCTCCTCCCCAACACCCGTGAGGCCTCCGGATTTACCGCTTCCGGGGGAGGGAGTGTGAACAGTATGCCGATCCAACCCGGTCTTGTTCTAACGGGAGGAATGACCACGACGGTGTATGTGGGAGGACATGCAGTCCCGTCCTCGTTTAATTCTTCCTCGTACTACGATGCCGTGGTTTGGGTAACCGCTACGACAGTGATGCCATCCGGATGGGGCGGGCCATGGATGGGGGGTATCCTTGTACGGTGCGCGCCAGGTGCCGGTGATGCAGGGGGGTACCAAGTAAGGAATCCACTAACTGATGGGCCCATTACATCAGTATCGTGGGGGACAATCTGCTGGGCCTACGATCCTTCGTACGTGACCTACTTTCATTATGCAAATCAGGACAACGGGCCCGTCTTTCCTGACCCCCAACCGGATGAAGCGGCGAATCCTGGGAATAGCTGTCGCGCGGGCGATCCCTGTGATACCAAGACAGGACTCTATTACCAAGAAGATACCGACATCGACGTGCCGGACGTGATGCCGATCCAATTGACGCGGACCTATCGGACCAAGGATACGGGACGACGGGTTTTCGGTATTGGGGCGAGTCATCCCTACGATCAATATATGCTCCGGGATGATCTCTGCACCGAGGCACGGATCATCTTACCGGATGGCGCCTACATCGCTTTCCTCCGGACGAGTGGGACCAATTGTCTCGACTCGACGTTGCAGCATACGACCACGCAGACGAGCTTCTACGCCGCGACCCTGGCCTGGGACCAGAGTTACCAGCGCTACCGCTTGAAGTTCAAAGACGGCACCGAATGGCGGTTCAGTGAGTACGGATCTCTCGTGGCCATGCTAGATCGCAACGGCAACCAGCTGACATTGACCCGAGCCGCCGCCGGCGGCTTGGCTGGCAATCTGGCGAAGATCACTACGCCGAACGGCCGCTATCTCACCTTTACCTACGATGCCTCCAATCGGATTACCCAGGTTGCCGATATTCTGGGCCGCACGATCACCTATACCTACGATGCGAGTGGCCGCTTGTGGAAGGTGACCAATCCGATGAGTGGTGTGAGTGAGTACACCTACGATGCGTCCCATCGCCTGCTGACGAACAAGGAGCCGAATGGCAACACCCATGTGACCAACACCTACGATGCCAACGGACGGGTGGCGACCCAAACCCAAGCGGACAGCACGACCTATCAGTTTGCCTATACGCTGGATGGCAGCGGCAACGTCACGCAGACTGATGTCACCGATCCACGGGGCTACGTCAAACGGTTTGTCTTCAACAGCGCAGGCCTCACGACGTCCATCACCGAGGCCTATGGGGAGGCCATAGCCCAAACGACCACCTATGAATGGCAAGCCGGCACGAATCTGCTCTTGAGTGTGACCGATGCCTTGAGTCGCAAGACCGCCTATACTTATGATAGTAAGGGCAACGTGCTGACCGTCACGAAGCTCCATGGAACGGCCAACGCCGTCACGGCTACGTTCACCTACGAGTCCACCTATAATCAGGTGGCCACGGTGACCGATCCCCTGAGCCACACGACGACGTTTGGCTATGACAGCAAGGGGAATCTCACGACGATTACCAACGCGTTGAACAAGACCACCACGCTCACGGTGAACGCCCAAGGCCAGCCGCTCACGATTACCGATCCCCTCAACAACGTGACCACATTCACTTACGAGGTGGGCGATCTGGTCAAGGTGAAAGATCCGTTGAATCGCGAAACGCAGCGCATTCTGGATGCAGCGGGGCGGCTGAGGAATCTCACGAACCCACTCGGCCAGCAGACCCTCTATCAGCCCGATGCCCTCGACCGCATCACGCAGCTGACCGATGCGATCAACGGCAATACCGCCTTCACCTACGACGCCAACAGCAATCTGCTCACGGTGACCGATGCGAAGTCCCAGCAGACGGTGTATACCTATTCCAATATGAATCGGACGAGCACCCGCAAAGACCCGCTGGTCAACACCGAGACCTACACCTACGATAACAACGGCAATGTGGCCACGGTCACGGATCGCAAGAGCCAGGTCACGACCAATACGTACGATGCGTTGAATCGGAGAACCAAGGCCACGTATCACGACAGCACTTCGACCAATTACACCTATGATGCGGGCAATCGGATCACGCAGGTGCAGGAGAAAGATTCCGGGGGGACGGTGACGGCCACGATCTCCCGCACCTATGACGGATTGGATCGGCTGACGCAGGAAGTGACTCCGCAAGGGCAGATCGACTATGCGTATGACAATGCGAGCCGCCGGACGAGTCTGACGGTGGCGGGTCAAACGGCGGTCACCTACACCTACGACAATGCCAATCGGCTGACGCAGATCGCGCAAGGGAGCGCCACCGTCACACTGGCCTATGACGATGCGGATCGTAGAACCAGTCTGACCTATCCCAACGGCAACAAGATCGAATACGCCTACAACGCGGCAAGCGAGTTGACGACTCTGACGTACAAATCCGGCTCCACCACCATTGGGGATCTGACCTACACCTACGATGCGGCGGGGAATCGAATTAAGACCGGCGGCTCCTTTGCCAGAAGCGGGCTTCCTCCCGCGCTCACCACGGTCAGTTATAATTCGAATAACCAACAGACGACTTTTGGCTCGAATACCATTACGTATGACCTCAACGGCAACCTGGCCACGGTCAATGATGGCAGCGACACCACCACCTATACGTGGAACGTCAGGAATCAACTGACCGGGATCAGCAACACCGGCTTCGCCGCCACCTTTACCTATGACAGTTTCGGCAGACGCACGGGCCGGACCGTCCAGGGCACGACGACGAATTATGTCTACGACGGGCTCAATCCTGTACAGGAGAAGTCAGGAAGCACGGTAACGGCCAACCTGCTCACCGGCTTGGGAATCGACGAGTTTTTCCAGCGAACAGACGGGGTTGGGAGCCGCGCCCTGCTGACCGATGCCCTCGGCTCAACCATTGCATTAGGGGATAGCAGCGGGACGTTGCAGACGCAGTACACATATGAGCCATTCGGCTATACGACCGAATCCGGCTCCGCGAGCACGAGCAGCTATAAATACACAGGCCGGGAAGATGATGGCGCCGGACTCTACTACTACCGGGCTCGGTATTATCATCCGCGCTTGCAGCGGTTTATTGCGGAGGATCCGATTGGGTTTAGGGGTGGAGATACAAATCTGTACCGAAATGTTGGCGGCAACCCGCTTATGTGGCGTGATCCTCTGGGTCACTTCGCAATGGTACTCCCTCTTGTACCCCCGTTGGTTGATGCTGGTATTGCGGTAGGTGGTATCATTGCCGGAGGGATTGTTGGGCAGATAATATCAAATGTCATTAATTCGCAAGGTAGCTCTAGTGTCCCAGATTTACCAACCGACATTGTCGGGAATAATCGACGGCCAAGTTCCGGTAAAACAGTGAATACGGATTTGCCTGCAGATAGGTTCCCAGGCACTGTTGACGATTTGACTGGAGGGAATACGACGGTTGATCCCGATGGGCGTCAAGTTTGCCCAAATGGAGTTCGAGTGCGCCCTGGAAAGTCTGGACAGGGGCCTAGGATAAGCATTCCAGCAAATGGACCGAAACCACCTGAAACCATTCATTTTCCGCCAGGGACGGTATGGCCATGGTGAAATCAGCGCTGTTTATTCCAAATGAGGATGATCTTGTCTGCTTGGGGCGGATTCATGGGCAAGCACGCGTGTTTCAGCAGCGTTTTGAGCAAGAGGTACTCAATCGGGTTCTGAATCGGGTTCTGATCGTTGCGGATGATGGCAATGCCGTTTGCATAGCTTCGGACTATGGAGATGTCGAGTTCAAGTTTGAATGCTTTAGCCTCAAAGTCTTTCCAAGCACGCTCGATTCATGGAACGCGACCTCTGAGATATGTCAGTTTGGTAATTGGCATTCAATAAAGTGTCTTTTCCGCTTTGAATACCTACGACCTGCGACTAGTGGGGAGATTCCTAGTTCCTGGGAGCAGATTGTCCAAAAGCGAGGGAAGCAGAGTGAGGTTTCTGGGGATGCAACGGCGATAGGTTGCGCGCTTGTTGGAATAGTGTTTTGGAACTCAGTAAGCCGGTGTCCCGCCATGTTAGTCGCGAACGATGACAATGCCGACGATCCGACGGCCCTCCAAGTGCGCCAAGAGCAGAAAACAATCGAATTATTCATGAGCACGTGCGAAGTCGTTAATCTCGAAGAGGTTCCAAGCTGGACAAGAGAAGTACGTGCTTGGCTGAAGGCGCGATAGTTTATTTGCGGGCGTAGAAGAGTAGAGTGTGGGTCGACAAAAGGGGTCGCCTATCTCGAAGGCTCTGGTCAAGAGGGCACAGTCCATCGTGTCCTCCGTCTTCTCTGAACTGGGCAGGTGTTCAGATCACGTGGTCTCTCGCTCTGCCGCTCGTGTGACGTCGTCGCATCCCGGTTGTCCTCGTCAGTTGTATCAGCTCTGATCTGAGCCGCACCAGTCACCCATCAGGATCAAGGCATCGGAGCGATCCCCATGAAGGCGCGACTCCAGCCCCTGGCACTCCGTGCCCCAGACAACCGTTGCTTCCCGGTCGTGTCCACCGTATACAGCCACAGGATGTCTGGCTGCCAGCTTGTTGGGGCCAACCCCGTCATGGCTCACGGCCGAGGCGTCTCAGTCCCCACGCAGTGGCGAGGGAGAGAACGGGGTGAAGGCTGAGGCTAATCGGGAGTACGGGGTGTGGCCCCAACCCCTTTGCGAGCTCCCAGCTCCACCCTCACCTGGTCACTGTCAGCCGAAGGTGTGGGACACATCGAACGGAACCTGCTTGCGCAACATGTGATAGCAGGCCCGCGCCAGTTTATGTGCCACGACCTTCAAGGCAACGAACGGATGCGTCCGCGCCTGTTTGCGCTGATAGAAATTCCGGATCGGGGCCTCAAGCGAATGGCGAAGTGCCCAACGGTCGCAAACTGTCAGCACCGATGGTATAAGTCAGCAAATCACCGAGCTTCAGAAACAGATTGGCCAGCACCAGGATCACATCGTGGGATCGGATCCCGCAGGCCACGGCTGAGGCCAGAGACTCGCGGGTGTACTCATCGAGAATAGTGAGAATTCGAAAGGGCCGACCGTCGCGCGTCCGCTCTCCAGCGAAGTCATAGGATCAGATGTGATGGCAGTACGCAGGCCGCAGCTGGAGGCACGTTCCATCTGCTCGCCACAGTCGGGCGCGCTTCGGCTGCATCTGAGGCACTTTCAGGCCTTCGTGCCTCCAGCGCATATACACAGCATCTTCCCCCCGCCCTAGCCCTCGCGCCTCGGGTCACAAATTTTCAACCGGGCAGGGGTCGCCTACAAATTTCTGTGATGTGTCCGTGACACCGGCGTGACAGAAAGAAAAGATTAGACAGAAACGTTGAGAATTAATGGAATCGTGGGCCAGAATTTCTCCTTGCGGAACTAGTCGAAAATACGAGAAACGTTGGGAAGACCGCCCCATTAAGCTTTCATGCCCGGTTTGCGAAATGTCTTCTGACGATCCCTCTCAAGGCTTAAACACGGGTTCAAATCCCGTTGGGACCACCACACCAACCTTCGCTTGAGCCGGTGCCTCTTTATCGTCGTTTTGAATTTGTCGGCGCCGGATGGAACCCACCAATATCCAAGTTATTGGGTCTTTGATCGAACCCAGGCTTGAACGCAAACTGGGGTAGCGTTCCGCTGCCACGGTGGCCAAGGTCAAAGACGCCATTCGCTTTGCGCTCGAACTGTAACGTCGTGATCCCGGATCAGATGACAGTGGGACTGCACGTGTTGGAGTGCATAGTTCACATTAGCGCGTTGTTGGGGTAGTGAATCGTCGGAAGTGTGACATCGCAAATTCAGAATGTCCCCGATTCTCACCGCCACGAAGGGAGAGATTGCGAGGTGAAACGCGGGAAAGACACAACTGGATTGACTCCGCGTATCTGATGCGAGTGCGAAAGATTGAGAAAAGGAAGGAATGTACCGTGATCGTAACGACACTCTCAAAAAACTTTCAGATTGTGATTCCCAAGGAAATACGTGAAAAGCTGGGTCTTTGATCGAAACAGCGTCTTCATGTCATGGAGAAAAGTGGGGTGATCACTCTGGTGCCGGAACTCCCGCTCGTATCGCTCAAGGGAGCGCTGAAGGGGATGTCCACGACGGACGTGCGAGAGAAGAAGGGCCGGTCATAAGGGTTGTCTTGGGACCCTTTTTCATGGAAGGGGATGTTCCTCTCGCTTATAATACAACAATCCGTTCGAGGGAGGGCACCATGGATATGATGACGGCACCCCATATCGCGATTTCACAAGAGGTGGCGGGCGGGAAACCCCGGATTGCAGGACACCGCATTACGGTGCAGCACATCGTCATCTGGCATGAGCGTATGGGGATGAGTGCAGATGAGATCGCCTCCAACCACGGGTTGACCTTAGCCGATGTCTATGCCGCGCTGACGTACTACTACGATCACCGCCAGGAGATTGATGAGGCCATCTTAGCTGATGACTCGTATGTCATCGAACTTCGCAAGGGAATCAAGTCCAAACTGAGCGGCAAGATCGGTGGCTGAGCGGATCAGGTTTTACATGGACGAACATGTGGCAAAATCCGTCACAGAGGGATTACGCAGGCGCGGCGTCGATGTGGTGACGGTGCAAGAATTAGGGTTACAGGCGGCTGAGGATCAACAGCACCTGCAACGAGCGGCTCAAGACGGCCGCGTGGTGGTCACGCAGGATACGGACTTTCTTCGGCTGCATGCCGCCGGGGTCTCCCATCGAGGGATTGTATACGCGCCTCAGCAGACACCGGTGCCTCAGATGCTGAGAGGCCTCATGCTGATCCATGATGTGCTGACTTCCGAGGACATGACTCGCCACGTCGAATTTCTGTAGAACGTTGTTCAAGATTCCCTCGTCATGGTTCTCTGTTGCTCCAGGGAATGAACTCGGGTTCTTCCTAATTTCCACGGTAGTGAGTAAAGCGTTGTTCCCCTTCTTGCGGGGATAATATTAAGACTCCCGGTACATTTTCTTGGTTCCCGTAATCTTCTGCGGAACCAGATAAATATGGAGAGCCAGCGTCTGAGATCTTCGAGGATAAATGCAATATGAGAAGCGAGGGCACCTACCAGTTCGAACGAAGCGATCTGGAGACCATTCTCTTTGCCGACAATGCGATTGTCCGCTCGCGCTTCCAGGAGTCCTTTGCCGACCTGATTCGGCAGTTCCTTGATGAATCAGACCGAGTATGCGCCCAGCTACGCAGCTTTGGCAGTGTTCTCACCGCAGATCTCCGTGCGGCCTGGGTTGAGAAGTTTGTCTTCAGCGCATTCAACAGTTTATTCGTCTCGTGCCATCTTCTCATCTCAGGTTTATTACTGCCTGCAGGAAATCTCATGCGCCAGTATGCCGAGGCTTCGGCGATGGCACTTCTTTGTTCACATCATGCGATCGATGTCTTAAGGCGTTTCGATAAAGACCCCACAAAGTTCCCAGTTCATGACGCGGTTCGACTCGTTCGTAATCGTCGCAACACTGAGCTTTTAAGAATCAACGCCCAAGGATGGACCTCATTTGAGGCCATCTCAAAGTGGTATGACCAGTACAGCCACGTCACCGTCCTCTCGCTCACTACGGACACTCTGCTCCAAAAACCGGGGTCTGTCATTCTTGGTGGCAAGTTTGATGATGGTAAGTGTGAAGCGTATCGTAAGGAACTGGGGCTGCGTGTAAGTGCGATGGCGCGGTTATGCGAGTTGGTGGTGGCTGTTCGGGAAAACGTGAAAGCGGCGCAGGCCAATGGTTTGTTTGTAACCAGAACATCAGCAAGCTAACAGCGCATTGGGCAAGACGAGCGGGTCGCTGGAGGCGTTACGCGGCTGAGGCCAGGTTCCGTTATGGGCCTTAAAGACGAGATCGAAAATCAATGAACTCTGGCCTTCTCGATCTTGATTCCATAGAGACGTGGCATTCGGATTTTGAGGAGTTACTCTATGATCGAGAAATCTGGCCCAAGGTCAAGACCAAGCTCGATTCAAGTGAGATGCAAGGCATCGGGTTTCTGTCCCAAGTTACATGCGCCGACGATTACCTGATGGACGATCTCGCCCAGTCTCTCCGTCAAAAAGGGCGGGAGAGTCTTTTCAAGCGGTACTCCTACGTCATTGGATACCATGGATGCCGCCTGAGAGATCCTGAATCTTACCAAAAATTTGGCATCCTTCCATCAAGTACAGAACACCAAATATCCGTGGCTCGATCCCTCTTTCAAGAAATTCCAGGTTTCAACAAGGCACTTGTTGACATTGAGGCTAGCTACCTGAATCACAATGAGGGCAAAGTAGGTCTGCTGTTCTCAGCAGTTCGTGCCAAATATAACAGAAGCCCATATGTACGAGGTAGCGAGCTCATCCGCGGATTGGCTTACAGGCTAGGGGTAACCGCTAAGGCACGTTTCGCAGGAACAGGAAAACGAACACTGATCAAATGTGCGATTCCAGTAAACTGGCTAGATGACCACACAACGTTTTCTGCCATCGGTGCTTATAGCAATCATGTGCTGGACCATTTAATTCGAATTCGCAGATGGCCGCACGATAATTTCATCGGGTTCGACGGCGGATACATGCTCACCAGAGCGATACCCCCTGAGAGCATTCTCGAATTTATCGACATGACAAATTTCAGTGATGATGATCCCTGATGCCCGATTGTCTCTGAATGTGAAGCAGCTACGGATATTCACTGTAGCCCCCATCGAATTCGAATAGGAGGCGGCTTACTCAAGCACCTAGCCAGTGGTTTTCAGCAGCTCGCCCTTCAGCTTGGCTATGGGAATGACATTTTCTAGACCTCTTGTTTTAGTCATACCCGTTTCTGACTTTAACAAATTCATCGAAGCTCGCGAAAATAAATGGCGAAGTCGTAGTCATCTTTAAACACGGGTTCAAATCCCGTTGGGACCACCACACCAACCTTCGGTTGAGCCGGCGCCTCTTTCTCGTCGCTTCAAATTTGTCGGCGCCGGATACAATCCCCCGGCGTTTCGTTTTTGATACCATTTGATGTGCGTGTTTGATGTATGTGCCGCCGATGTGATCATCCGGACAGCCTGTTGACATTGTCGTGCGAACAACCTGCTCAATCATCTCGCTCGTCTGTGCTCACGCGCTTGGTTTGGATTACTCGCCTCGACATGGCTGCCTCGTAACTTCGTTGACGCCTCTAGCGCCGGTTGTGTATAAAGAATGCGCTCTATGCAATGATCTTTTCTGAGGATGGTGTGTCATGTCTGTACGCGAATTTCATGACGGCGCAAAAGACGGGTTGGAGGCGCTCGAGCCGTTCGATCCCGACCGGATCGTGTCGTTCGAAGACTTGCTTGTAGCGATGGGCAAGACCGCCTTCGGCGGCAGGAAGCTCGGCGAAGCCTTCGAAGTCTTGTGGGCCATGGTGTCCGATCCCGACTGTAAAGTCGTTCTGACCCTGTCGGGCGCGATGACGATTGCCAAGATGGGCAAGATCGTCAGCAGGATGGTGGATGAGGGGATGGT
>MSXM01000031.1:0-376 GCA_002083565.1 Nitrospira sp. ST-bin4
TAGAGCATCAGCAGGAACGCGAGAATCGGCAGCACCAGCGTGCTGAGCATGAACGGCGCTCCGAGAATTGCGCCTAATCCGACATCAGTTTCTTCCTGGCTCTCTCCGAAGAAAATGGCGATGATTGGAATGGACGTTTCCGGTAATGTTGTGCCGATCGCGGCAAATATACTGCCGACAGCCCCTTCCGACACTCCGAGGCGTTTCCCGAGCCATTCGACGGCGTTGGTGAACAGCGCACAGCCGCCGAGCGTCACGGCGACGGAGGCCACAAACATGAGGATGTAGAGCATGGTGGTCACGAATCGCCTCGCAAGCTGAGTCCTAAAAAGTGAAAAGAAAAAAGTAAATCCACGGTGGTGTGTTCTTATGACGG
>MSXM01000031.1:457-22336 GCA_002083565.1 Nitrospira sp. ST-bin4
CTTGCAGTCGATATATTCCGGTGCAGCTTTTTCCCACCCGGCACCGATGGCGGCGATTTTCATGCGCACGACTCCTCCGGGCACTTTCACGGAGACAAAGTGCCGAGGGAGGATGCGTCTGCCCAGTTCCTGGATTCGCGCGCCCAGAGCCGGGGTTTCCTGGAACAGGATCTCCAGCACCGCATCGGTGTGATCGCGCGAGGCCAGACAACTCAGCACCACACCGGGCCGGCCTCGTTTCATAATGGCCGGAATCAGGGCGACATCCACCGCGCCGACTGCAAACAGCCGCTCCATCACATGCTCATACGCTTGCGGATTGAGGTCATCGAGATTCGTTTCGATTTGCGTAATATGATCGGTCTGGCGTTCTGCCAGGGGAGACTCTTCCGAGAGAAACACACGCAGTGCATTCGGCCAACCTTCAGGATCTCGGTCGCCGGCGCCATATCCGACCACCGCGGTTTCTATCACCGAGGCTGCGCCGAACTCCGATGTCAGTGTGCGAAGCAGCGCCATCCCTGTCGGCGTCGCCAGCTCACAGCGGGGACCGTCGGAGTATACCGGAATTCCTTTTGCCAACGCAGCCACGGCCGGCCCCGGCACCGGCAAGAGTCCGTGTGAGGTGTGAATCGTACCGGCTCCGACGTTGACGGCGGAGGCTGTGACTCGAGTGACGTTCAATAGATGGCAACCCAGGATACCGCCGACCACATCGATAAAGGAATCCATCACGCCGACTTCGTGAAAATGCACATCACGCGCCGCAACCCGATGGGCCAGACCTTCCGCCTCAGCCAGCCGATCGAAGACGGCGCGGCTCTGTGTCTTTACAGGATCGGGCAGGGTGCTGTCCGCAAGAATTCGCCGAATGCGGGATAAGCTGAGAGGGTGTTGAAAACCACGCTGGATGACGACATCCACCTTCGTGGCATGGAGGGCGCCGCGCCGGACTTCGCGCTGACGCAATCGGTAGCCGTTCAGCTTGAGGCGTTTGAGCCCGTTGATCAATCGCGTCCATGGCAAGCCGACATTCACCAGCGCGCCCAGCACCATGTCCCCGCTGATTCCAGAGAAACAATCAAAATGCAGATGCCGTCCCACTCCATCCTCCGTTCAATGGCCGCCCATCTTACCCAAGGCGGTGGTCTACGGCAATCCATGCCGACGGCTCATTGACAGTCTGTAGCGGCTATGCTATCCCACTGTGCAATGCAACTCAGTCGGTGCCTCGGCTCCTCTACGATCCCTTTCTCGACATTCTTATGAGTACGTGCTCGTCGGTTTCAACGCGAGTTCGAACAGGTCTGCGAAGAACTTCCCCTGTCGTTGGACTGCTTGTCGGTCTGTGCCTTCCGTTGCTGCTTTCGGATGACGGGTGGGCGAAGAACAAACAGCCTCGAGCGCCCCGACCGGAGCCGGAGTTGAAGATTCTGGACGTAAGTGTGGCCCCGAGTCCGTACACACCGGGAAACGGATCGCTTCAGTTCACAGTCAGCGCCCAAGTGCCGAAAGAATTGGATGGAGCCACGATTCTGGAGGTCACGTCGTTGATCAGTTCTCCGTCGAAGACCTCCCTTCGTTTTCTCTCACACCGCCGACCGGTGGAAGTGCATCCTGTGGCCGGCGTCACGGAACGGCCCACGCTTTCCATCGAACTCTCCTGGGACGGGCAAGATCATCGCAAACAGCTCGCCGGTTCCGGCATGTATTCCTACGAAGTGCGGATGAAGTTGCTGAAGAATGGAGACAAGGGCCTTCGGACGATGATGGTTTCGTGGCCGAAGCGGGGCACGCTAGAAGTAAAATAGCTAATCGTCAGGGGAAGGGCGAGGAGTCAGCGGGGGGCACATGCCTTCTTTGCTTCACCTCTTACCATTCAGACCTAACATATTGATTCGGTGCGCGAGACAGCCTGCTCCGAATCCATTGTCGATATTCATCACGCCGACGCCCGCCGCGCAAGAGTTCAGCATCGTCAGCAGGGCAGCTAATCCGCCGAAGCTGGCGCCGTACCCACGGCTGGTCGGCACCGCGATGACCGGGCACTCCACAAGTCCTCCCACCACGCTTGGTAACGCCCCATCCATGCCTGCGACGACGATGATAACCCTCGCCTCGAAGAGCCGCTCTTTCCTTCCAAGCAGGCGATGGATGCCTGCCACACCGACATCATAGAGCCGTTCCACATGGCTGCCCATGACTTCCGCTGTCACACGGGCCTCTTCGGCCACCGCCGAATCCGCAGTGCCTGCCGACACGACGAGCACATGGCCCAGCCGTTTCTGGGAGGGCGCATGGATGGCGACAATGCGCGCATCCGCATAGTAGCGCGCCCGCCGGTTCAGCTTGCAGATGGCTCGCGCAACGGCCGGCTCCGCTCGGGTCGCAAGAAAGGGGCCGCGTTTCTTAATGAATGAGCGCGTGATGGCGACGACTTGAGCGGTGGTTTTTCCCTCACAGAGCACGACTTCGGGAAACCCCTGGCGCAGCGACCGGTGGTGATCGAGCGAGGCAAAGCCGAGGTCTTCAAAGGGGAGGGATCGCAGGCGCTGAAGCGCCTGCTCCACGGTGACTTGTCCCTCACGGATTTGTCGCACCAACTGTTCAAGCTTTTCGGGGCTCATGCTGATCCTTTTTCAGGTTTGGCGTCTCGCTCCATCAAGTCGCTGACGGCTTTCCGGCAGGGCTTCTGGTTGAACAGCACTGCATTGATCTCCTGTGTAATGGGCATGTCTACGTCGTGCTTTCTCGCCAATACCAGGGCCGCGCGCGCTGTCCGCACGCCTTCCGCGACTGCGTGCATCCCGCCCATAATTGTATCCAGCGGCTCGCCCTTGCCGAGCCGCATTCCCACTGTGTGGTTTCGACTGAGTGTTCCCGTGCAGGTCAGCACCAGATCGCCGATGCCGGAGAGTCCGTAGAATGTCCGCGCGTCGGCTCCCATCGCCGTCCCCAAGCGAACGATCTCGGCCAATCCTCTGGTGATCAGCGCGGCGCGCGCATTCAGCCCGAGTTCCAATCCGTCGACCACACCGGCCGCCAGAGCCATGACGTTCTTCAAGGCTCCACCGAGCTGGACGCCGATGACATCGGTATCGGCATACACGCGAAAAACCGGGGTCATGAGCGTGTGTTGAAACTGTTGCACAAGGGCCGGTTCACGCCCGGCCAGACAGAGCGCCGTCGGTTTCCCTGCGCTGAGTTCCGCGGCGAAGCTTGGACCGGACAAGGCCATGATCATGGATTGCATCGGTTGGGGGAGCACGTCGTCCATCACTTGCGTCATGAGTTTGGCGGTTTCCTCCTCAATCCCTTTTGTCGCGCTGATCAGGGGAATGGGGTTAGCCATACAAGGCGCGAGTGCCGTGAGTACCGATCTGGTCACATGTGAGGGGACGACGAATAGGAGGCCCTGGCAGCCGTCAACCGCATCGGCGATCGATGATGTTGCGACGAGCGTCCGCGGCAGCGTCACGCCGGGAAGAAACATCGTGTTTTCGTGCCTGGCATTGATCGCCTGCGCCACGTCAGGTTCGTAAGCCCAGAGCCTGACCGTCGCCCCCTTTTCGGCCAAATGTTTGGCCAACGCGGTCCCCCAGGCTCCGGCCCCAATCACACCCATAGTGCTGACTGCCTGCATGTTGGAAAATCCCATGGATTGGAGGAAAACGATGGATGATAGCCGATTGGGCGGAGCGAATTATAGGAAGGCCCTGATCGTCTGTCAACGAATGGAACGAGCCTCTCGATTCTGTCAAGTGTGCGATTCCAATCGCACATATATAAACCCAAATGATGGCATGTGGTTTGCTCATCTTCAGGATTTGAGAAATGGCTTTATCAAATCAGGGTCGGGCTATAACATGAATTACAGCTTGTGTGTGCTAATAGCAGGAGATTCATCTAGATGATGCAACGAGATACAGTAGGAGGCACATTTGGAGTAATCGTGGGAGCTTTGTTCCTCTCTTTCATGGTTCTGGGGGTTCCCAAGGCGTACTCAGAAGCCTACATCGGCGGTCAAATCGGGACTGCCCTCCCAGGGTTTTCGCTCATTCCAGGGAACACCCTCACAAACGCGGAGCTAACGGATTTATCGCCGCCGGGATCTACTCTTTCACCGTCTGGGTCCATCTCAGACCGTGAGCTTTCCAGGTCAATTCTGGGTGGTGTCAAACTGGGTTACTACTTCGCACAAGCCCGTTGGATTGGTGTCGAAACAGAGTTTTTCTATACCACGCCCCATATCAAGCAACAGAACACCCGAATTACCATCCAACCTGGGACCATTCTTAATGGGGCCGGCCCTGTAGTTGGTGGCACAAGCGAGAATATACTTACGGGGGATCATTTTCGGGTCATGACATGGGCGCCCGTGAATCTCATGTTCCGATATCACAAGACCAGACTGCAGCCATACATTGGAGTCGGTCCGGGGATATTTTTTGCGCGTGTACATACCACGGTTACCGGGTTTGAGGGGACACAAAACTCAACCAGTATCGGGCTGAACGCCAAAGCCGGGATCGAATTCTATATTACCCGGCACCTTACTGCGTTCGCAGAATGGAAATACAATAGAGCAAGCTTCAGCTTTGACGCCAACAATAACGGTGCGTTCGGATTTGATGCGGATTACCACGTACATTTCGGTGCCGCTGGGCTCAGCTACCACTTTTGAAGCCAGCCTTTTTCTTCTTCCTGCGTGCCCGGTGAAGCTCCTCTCAAGTCCAAGACGGGCTAGAGCGATTTGCCCCATCGCTTGATCATCGCTATAGTAGCTGCATGCAGATCTGCCGGTCCTGTCAGCGCTCACAACCCGAGATCAATCGTTTCTGCACACATTGTGGTCGTCGGCTCGACGGGAGTGGAGGTAAAGCCTCGGTTGCTCGACCCGATGCCGAAGCACCGGAGCAGATGAACCTTACGGTGTTGTATGGAATGGTCGCGGCTCTGATCCTCGCCGTGCTGTTTCCTCCCTGGGAAACTCCACCCGATCAACAGCCGGAGTTTCTCGGGCTCTCGTTCATCCTCTCTCCCCCGACTGCTGAGGCCGTTGTGAGTCGTATGCTCCTGACTATTGAACTGGTCACGATCGCGATCGCCGGCTTCTATGGAGCGTTTCTCTTCAGAAGGAAGCCTTGAAGAGGACGTCAAAATGTCTTCAAGTCAGAACGTCCTCAAGTCTTCTCCAGACTTTCGACTTGAAGACTTAATGCCTCGTGAGAAGACATGACGACTTTGGGACTGTGTTCGAGTCAGTCCAGCGCCAGTGTCAGGCATTTCGCCGAACCGCCAGATTTCATGAATTCATCGAGAGGAACGGAATGGGTGCGGTATCCCCTGGCTTGGAGCAGATGTTCGGTTGTCGGACATCCGGACGGCAGGACGACATGTTTCCCGACGCAGACCGCGTTGCACGCGAATCGTAACGCGTCGTCCTCCGGGACGGGGATTTGCCGGTCCTTTGGAACCCGCTGGGCAATCGCGGACTGACCATATGGATCGAAGGCAGGCGGGAAATAAAGCAGGTCTCCTCCGCTCAATGGGCAGAAGCATGTATCCAGATGATAAAAACGGCTGTCGACGAGTTCGAGTGGAATAATTTCACGATGGAATCGCTCGCTGAGATGGGGGAATGCACGGATATCTGATCGCTGCCGATAGCCGCCGAACCAACAATCCGGAAAGCCCAGGAGGTCCCCGGCGCCTTCAAAGAACAATGCCTTCTCCAATGTCACCACGGCGTAACCGTGCCCGCGAAACCAGTTTTCGAAGTATGCCTCCTCCCGTTGCCGTTCGGGATAGCGGAAGCGGCTCACCACGGCCGTGCAGTCGACCACGACACCGGCATTGGCCGTAAACACCAGGTCTGGCAGCCCCGCAACCGGCGTCATCCGTTCAAGCGTCACCCCCAGATCCTGTTCAAAGACACGCATCAGACCATGCCACTGTTGAACGGCTCGTTCATGGTCCACCCGATTGCTGAGTCGCATCCAGGGGTTGATTTCATATTCGATTCCAAAATAGTCCGGAGGACAGACGAGGAGCCGGGTCATGCCGATCTTCCCAGGAGTCTGGCCAGTTCGGAGAGAAACGATGCCGCGTCCATGACGAGACCGACTGCTTGAAAGCTGCCGCGATCGGACAGTTTGATCGGCACAGAGGGATTCACGTCTACACATACGGTCGGCACTGTGGCGGGCAGGAGATTGCCCGTGGCCACAGCATGCAGCGTGGAGGCGACCAGCAGGGCCAACCCGACACCGGGAATCGCGGCGCGCATGGCGTTCTGCGCGAGAACGGAATCGGTGATTACGCCGGGGAGAGGGCCGTCATCGCGGATCGTTCCGGCCATGACCACCGGCACGTTGTGACGGACACAGGCTGCCATGATGCCCTGCTTCACCACTCCCGATGTGACTGCCGCCTCGATGCTGCCGGTAGCACGGATCTTATTGATCGTTCGCAAATGATGTTCATGGCCATGCGGAACCGCGCGTCCGGCCGCCAATCCATAGCCCAGCGATGTGCCGTACAGGTCTGCTTCCATATCATGCGCCGCCAGGGCATTTCCGCAGAACAGGAGATGGACGAACCCCTGCTCGATCAGCCAGGTCAAGGCATCCCGTCCGCCGGCATGAATGATCGCAGGCCCTCCTGCCAGCAACACCTTGGAATCGGCCTGCCCTTGCCTGTGCCGTTCCCGCAGATGACGCATGCGGGCGGCGACATCGGTGATGATATGGTGATGGGGCCGCTCTGACGAGACTTGCGATTCCATGAATCCAAACACATCCCGCTCGCGCGGGCGCTGCAAGGGAGTGACCCGTACCCCGTCACGGCCGACCACGATCCGGCCTCCTTGACGAACGTCCCCCATGGGGAGGGCTCGCGCAGCGGTTCCCCGCTTATCTACCAGAATGCCGAGATCCATCTCGATCCGATCAACATCGATCCACTGTCCGTGGAGTCGGATCTGCGTGGGCAAATGGGTTGTGGCATAGAAATCATCGGGGAAAATGCCGTCGGCAGGGGCCTCGGCGGTTCGACAGTCCGCCTCACGTTCGGCGCAGGCCCCATGCGGCTGAATCGCTTTGAGAATGTCGTCCAAGAGCGTCGTCGATGATGCCCGGATGACGATGCGGGCGCGAGAGGGCTCTTCCCTTGTTGTTCCGATATGCACGTCTTCCAAGTCAAAGGCGCCACCCATCATCAGGATGATGTCCAGCACCTTCGCCAGAATCAGCGAATCGATAATGTGGCCGCTGATGAGGACGGTTTCTTGATGGAGGCTCATGGCGTCTCCCGGGGATGCCTCACTGATTCTATCAGTGAATGACCGGAGACCACAGGGGCTTTGTAAATCACGACATGAGTGATGTGCCCGGTTCAGATGGTTTTCATCAATTCGCGCAATACACTCGTGGCATAGGCGCCGGGCGGGAGTGCAAAGGCCAGAGTGAGGACCGAACCATTCAGTGACCACTCCAACTCCGCCAACGGGATCCGTAACGCACGGCGTTCGCCGCGGAAGCCGCAGGCCTTTCCTGCTGCGACCAGGGCATCTCGTGTCGTTCCCGCTTCCGCAATGACGGCCTCTTCAATCTTGCCTGGCTCGCCATCGGCCCATGACGCCCGCGAACCGAAGAGAATTCCCGTCGGGCTGATTTCAAAACGATCGGCGCGAGGCTGTTCCTGATCGGCGTCTTCGACTTGAAAACAGGCGCCGTTGTCCGACTTTATGGCCCAATCGCCGGCCAGCACACGATCGATACGGTCGATACGACGGGCCAGCATGCGGTTGAAGAGAAATGATTGATACGTATTCAGATACCAGACGCGTTTGGCCCGGCCCATTTTCTCGCGCCGCCGCGGATCGGTCAGCAAGGCGGCGCCAATCTGATAGTTATCGCCGCTCTTGCCCTGCCGCTGGGGGCCGAAGTAGTTGGGCACGCCGCGCGCACCAAGTCGATCGAGCACGGCGGGCACCGCCTCAGCGGCCTGGGCGGCAACGTCGCGGACGACCAAGCGAAAGTGGTTTCCGGCATGATGGCCGGTGCGTAATCGATTGCGATGTCGAGCCAGGACGTTCACAGACAAAAGCTGTTCATCGGTCTTCAGCTGCGACACCTGCTGAGGCGTGATTCCTTGCAGCGAGACCATTTGAGTGGTGATTGCGCGGGCGTCTTTTAACCCGGCGACTCCGATAGCCTGCGCTTTCACGCCGAGTGTCGACGAAAGGCGGCGGACGAGGTCCGGCGTCGAGAGACCCCGTTTGGTGATCCTCACATAGAGATGTTCTCCTTCCCCGCAGGGCAGATAGAGCGGGCGTTCCTCCACCTGAAAGTCTTCCGGCGTCGCGCGGATCTGTCCGCCGATGCCGGGGATATCGCTTGTTAGGAAGGGCTCGATCGATGGTTCCACGCGGTACTCCCTATCTAAATGGTCTGTATGCCGTTCAAGCGTCCATTAATTGTTGGCCAATAAGCCCATGCTATACTTTTTCTATTCGACTCGAGAGGGGCGGGAGAGCAGCATGGATCACGGAATGAGCGCGCGTCAGAGATTATCATGGCCTGACCGCGTGCGATCCTCCGTCGGAGCTCGTCTGAGTGAGCCACTCTATAGACTGTTCAGCCTCGTCCCACAGTGGGAGTTTGGCCTGTCCGACCACGAGGTAACCCGGCATACCCATGTACACGGGCCGTTGGCAGGTCACCGTGCCGTCCATTTGACCGATTTGCATCTGGACATCTACTACCCTCGTCATGATCGCATTGTGTACACCGTGAGGGCGCTTCAGCCCGATTGGATTTTCATCACGGGCGACTTGCTCAACGTGCCTGAAGGGCTCCCCCATCTCTTTCGATTTCTAGCGCGCCTGCGGGAAACCGCGCCGGTATTTGTCACATTGGGCAATCACGATCACTACAGCGGTGTGCCGGTGACGGACTACGCCGAATTGGCCGATCGGCATAAAATAACATTACTGGTGAATCAAAGTGTGGTTGTCTCAACGGCAAAAGGCGAGTTGGCGATCGTCGGTGTCGATGATCCGTCGCTGCACCGTGCCGATCTGCACTGTGTCCCGCCTCAGGCCGACCATCGCTTTACCCTGTTATTGGCCCATGCGCCGAATATCCTCGATCAAGTGAAGGCGCATCATGCCATCGATCTGATCTTGTGCGGGCATAGCCACGGGGGACAGTGGCAGGTGCCGGGCATCCCGACGTTCTGGCTGCCTCCCGGATGCAATGGCCGGGTGTCAGGCCGGTATGAGTCGGGCGAACACACCCTCTACATCAATCGGGGACTCGGCTGGTCTTTCCTCCCGTTCCGCTGGAACTGTCCGCCCGAGATCGCTGTACTTGAGTGGATTGAGGAGCGGAGTCAGACCTGACAGGCCGCCTATCGGCTGCGAATCCTTTCCAGGGCTTCCCGCGCCCGGCCCCTCACTGTTTGATCCCCGTCCTCCTCCGCGACCTGTGCCAGCCGATCCTGCGCATCTGTCGCCCGCAGTCTTCCCAGCCCCAACGCCGCGCACGCGCGCACGTAGGCATGGTCGTCCTTCAGTGCGTTCACCAGAAGTGGCGCCACCGACTGATCCTGCAAGACACCCAGATGACTGGCTGCCATGCCTCTGATGCGATGGCGTTTGTCGCCTAAGGCTCGTTGAAGCGTCGCCACCCAGAGATTTTTCAATGCCGGCGCGATCTCTTCAAGTCCGTCAAGCCGGTAGGCATTGCATTCGATGAGGGCAAACGACAGGTCCAGCTTCTTCTCCTCCGCCTGCTCACGCTGGAAGGCGCCAATGAGCCGATTCCGTTCACGGCGCGCTGCCGCGTGCCGCCGGATTTTCACAATCGCGGCCAGGACCAACGACGCAACGGCTGCTCCTCCGGCAGCGACAGGCAGGGCCTGATCGATGACATAGTCTTGGGTTTCTGCGGGTAGCCGCTTCCAAATCCACACGCCGGCCACGATAAAGCCGACCAGAATGACGATCGCCGTTGGAGAGAACTGCCCTCGTTCGTGATGGTCCGTCATGGGAACAGGATCTTACGGGCGCGATCGATCAGCCGTCAACGAACTCCTGGACGGGCTCGCCTTGACGATTCATCTGCTTCCCACTATTCTCCGTTCATGGAAGTGCCTCATCTGAAGGACGATCCCTACCTCAAGCTCGTTCGGCCCTTGGTCGAGGCCTATCTGGCCTTCTGGCGTACAGGCAACCGGCACATCAAATCCATGCGGTTGACCCCGTCCCAATTCGATGTGCTTGTGACGCTGGGCGATACCGACGGTATGACCTGTTCCGATTTATCAGAGCAAACCCTTGTGACTAAAGGCACGCTGACTGGAGTGCTGGACCGCCTGGTGTCAAAGGGGCTGATCAGGCGGGAGACGATACGCGGGGATCGCCGCTATACGAAAGTGTCGTTGACGGCAAAAGGCGATGCGCTGTTTCGCAAAACTTTTGCGGCGCACGTCGACTTCCTTCGTCCATTCTTCGAGCGGGCCTTGAGCCCTCAAGAAGTGGAGCAGGCGTGCGCATTGCTTCTGCGGCTGCGGGACAGCTTTCGCCAGGATGGTTGAGGCAGAGTATTCAGCGGAGAGCAGCCAACATGAATAATTTTCCCCACAACAGCGCCATACGACGTGTGATGGTAGGCACGGACCGCTCCAAAACGGCAGACCATGCCGTTCAGTGGGCCGCTGAGTTCGCTGACCGCTACGGGGCAGAGTTGTTTGTGGTGCAGGTGATCGTGCCGAACCACCCGTCCACCACGGAATTCGGTGCAGCGGAGCGTACACGGGCCGCTGCCGTCAACGATGAGCTCGGCAATGTCGTGAGGCAGTTGGCGGGAGAGCGAGGACATGTCCTCGTCGCGATTGATCCCGATCCGGCACTGACAATCGTCCGCGCCGCTGAGCGCGAAGCCATCGATGTTCTGGTGGTCGGTAATTCGGGCATGGCCGGACGAAAGGAGTTCCTGCTCGGTAACGTACCGAATCGCATCAGCCACAGTTCCCATTGTACCGTCATTATTGTGAATACCCTCCTATCCGGGGGTGAGCAGGCTCCTGAATCGGTGCGAGTACTTCAGTCCAAGGGTGAACCTCAAGCTTCTGAGCCTCACCTGGCAGGCCGAGCCATGCATATCGCGACGGTCATGGCGAAGCATGGCCTCAGAGAGCTCTTCAGCCCGCCCGATCAATCGGACGTTTCCATTCGCCGTCAGCAGGCCAAGCGCCTGCGCGCGGCGCTCGAGGAACTGGGCCCGACCTTCTCAAAGCTCGGCCAAGTGCTGTCGACCCGCCCGGATCTTCTTCCTGCGGAATACATCGAAGAACTCGCGATGTTGCAGAGTCACGTGCCCCCCATGCCCGAGCGTGAGGTCGTTCGAGTAGCCGAACAGGAGTTGGGGGTGCCATGGGAGGATGTGTTTGAGTCGATTGACCCCAAACCGCTTGCTGCCGGGACCATCGCCCAAGTCCATCGGGCCACGCTCGAAAACGGCGACCGAGTCGTGGTCAAGGTTCAGCGACCCACCGCTCGGGTCGATATCGAGCAGGATCTCGCTCTGCTCGAGATATTCGCTCAAAAGGTGGGGCAACGTCAGGCCCTCAATCAAGTGGTGAACATGGAGGCGGTGTTCAAACACCTTGCCACGTCACTGCAGCGCGAACTCGATTTTTGCCAAGAAGTCGACAATATCGGGCGGATGCAGACCGTCCTTGCAGACTATGACCGGTTGGCGGTCCCCTCTGTCTACCGGGAGCTGTCGACAGCCCGCTTATTGGTGATGGAGGAGATTCAAGGCGGCCCGATCGCACAGGCGCCGGAAGGCCCGGAGCGTATCGAGGCGGCCCGCCAGCTGTTGGAAAGTTTCTACAAGCAGATCGTCGTCGACGGTTTCTTCCATGCCGATCCGCACCCGGGCAATCTCATGTGGTGGAAGAACCGCATCTACATTCTCGACTTTGGAATGGTCGGCGCCATCGATGCCAAGGTACGGGAACATCTCCTGTTGTTGCTGATGGCTCTGTGGAAGGAAGATGTGGCTTTTCTCAGCGATGTCACGCTGATGATGACGGGTGCGATCGACCGCAGTGATCTCGACGTTCCGCGGTTTCAAAGCGAAATCGGCGAGGTGATGGCGAAATACAGAAAGGCGGCCCTCGCTGAGATGCAGATCGGGCCGCTGCTGCAGGAAATGAGCGCGATCGCATTTCGGCACGGTGTGCCGATGCCGGCCTCACTCACGCTCGCAGCCAAGGCGCTGGCGCAGGTCCAGCTGGCGACCGCGAATCTTGACCCAACGCTTGATCCGTATGACGTCGCGGGCAAGTTTTTGATGCGCGTCATGATCAAGCGGATGGGGGCCGCGCTCGATCCCAAAGCGATCGCCTATCAAGTACAGAAGCTACAAGTGCGAGCCGAAAGGGTGACCGAAGCGATCGAACACCTGATTGGCGCTCGTCCCGGCCAGAAGCTGGTGGTAAATTTCAAGGCCAATTCGCTCGAAGATATGGTTCGACGGACCGGGCGGCGCCTGGCGCTGGGTTTTGCCGCTGCAACAAGCATCCTCTCCTGTGCGCTCACGGTCATGTCGGGAACAGTGGCAGATTGGATACCGGTCACGTTCGGGATCGTGGCCGGACTGCTGACTCTTGGATTGGTCTTCGATCTGATGCGAAGACGTTGACGGTGTGTTGTTCTGGCGGCGATTGAGCGGACCCTACGCTTCGATTTTGTCGCGCCTGATCGAGCGCAGGACGGCTCTCTCGAGTAAGTAGGCGATCACCGACATTCCGATCGAGATGAGTCGGTATTCTATGTGCCGGATAATGGTTCGATGGCCGGCCTTGGTTGGGGAAGCACCGTTGGTCATGGCGATATTATCAATCAACGTGTCACCGGCTGCAAGAAGCAAGTATTCCGTGTCCGGCATTCACCGATCCAGGCTTGGACCGTCATGATGGATGATCGCGTCTCGGCATGGCTGGAAAGTCTCGGCCTCGATCGCTATCGGGATGTATTTCAGCAGAACGCCATCACTTGGGATGTCCTGCCCGAACTGAACGACGGTGATTTGGCATCCCTGGGCGTTGTGCTCGGCCATCGGAAAAGACTCCTGCGCGCCATCGCGCACCTGCCACAAAAGGCCGACAGCGATGGTCTTCAGACTGTACCCATCGCAACCGACCCGGAAGCAACGCCGTTCCCTTCCGGTCGAGATCAAGCGGAGCGACGCCAATTGACCGTGATGTTTTGTGATCTTGTGGGCTCAACGGCGCTGGCTCGCCGGTTGGACCCCGAAGACCTCCAGGCCTCTATCCGGCGTTTTCTGGATACCTGTGGTGAGGCGATCAGCCGATTCAACGGCTATATCGCAAAATATATGGGTGACGGACTCTTGGTGTATTTTGGATATCCCCATGCCCATGAGCACGATGCCGAGCGTGCGGTGCATGCCGGACTGGCCGTGATTGAGCTGGTAAAGGCGCTCCCTCGGGAGTATCGCCCCGAGCAGGAATGTGAAATTGCGACACGAATCGGAATCGCGACCGGTCCCGTCATCGTGGGCGAACTCATCGGACAGGACACCGCCAAAGAACGGTCGGTGTTCGGTGAAACGCCGAATCTGGCCTCTCGCCTCCAGGGAGTGGCGGCGCCGAATCAATTGATCGTTGATTCGGTGACAAAGCGTCTGGTCGGGGGAGAGTTCGAGTTTGCCGATCAGGGGACGGTTTCTCTCAAGGGGTACGAGACGCCGGTTCGGATCTGGCAGGTGTTGTGTGCCAAGCCGTCGGCCAGCCGGTTCGAGTCGTATCGATCCGGCCGATTAGCTGATTTCATCGGCAGAGAGCACGAAACGGCGCTGCTTCTCGGGCGCTGGCGCGAAGCGGTCGACGGTGAAGGCCAGGTCGTGCTTCTCTGCGGCGAAGCCGGCATCGGCAAGTCCCGGCTGGTTCGATATCTGCGTGACCAGCTAACCGGGGATCGCTATGAGACGATCCAATCTCAGTGCTCACCGCACCATACCAATACGGCACTGTATCCCGTAGTTACCTATCTGCGGCAGGCAGCGGGGCTGGCCGGTGAGGACAGCGCTCCCGCGCAACTGCACAAGCTTGATGCGCTGGTAGCCAGCAGCGGCCTCGACGACCGCATCACGGTTGCCTTGCTCGCGGATCTGCTCTCGATCCGAGGAGACGAGCGATACCAGCTGCCGAACGTGTCGCCCGACAAACGCAAGGACATGACTCTGGAAGCGCTCGTGCAGTATTTGCAAAGGCTGGCGGATCACTCTCCGGTGTTGCTGATCGTGGAGGATGCCCATTGGCTTGATCCCACTACGCTGGATCTCATGACACGCACCATTGACCGGATCAGGCAGATGCGCGTGTTGTTACTGGTCACTTTTCGACCGGATTTCAGGCCGGTGTGGGCGGAATACAGCCACGTCACGTTTCTGACATTGAACCGGTTTCCGCGCCGGCAGAGCGTCGAGCTGATTGCCACGATGACCGGAGGAAAGGTGCTTCCGCAAGAGGTGCAGCAGGCGATTCTGGCCAAGACCGACGGGGTGCCACTGTATATCGAAGCGTTGACGGAGAATCTTCTGGAGACCGGGTTGCTGGCCGAAGGAACCGACGCATTTACCCTCAAGGCTCCATTGAATGACATGGTCATTCCGGACAGTCTGCAAGCGTTGCTCATGGAGCGGGTCGATCGATTGGGGCCGGTTAAGGAAATCGTTCAGATCGGAGCGGCAATCGGACGGGAGTTCACCTATGAGCTGCTACGGGCCGCCGTCGATGTAACGGACAACCGGCTCAACGGCGCCCTCGATTTGTTTGTCTCCTCAGGTCTCATCCTACAAGAGGGTGAGCGGCCGCTTTCGCGATATCGGTTCAAGCATATGCTTGTCCAAGAAGCGGCCTACAACACGCTCCCCAAAAAATCTCGCCGCCTCCTCCATGCCCGCATTGCTCAAACACTGGAAGAGAAATTCGCCGAGCGCGTACGGTTGGAACCGGAACTCCTGGCCTACCACTGTGAACAGGCAGGTTTGACCCGTTCGGCCATCACGTATTGGCAGCTTGCGGCCCGAAGAGACGCGGACCGGTCGGCCAATGTCGAAGCGCTGAACCATTTCAATAGAGCGTTGGCATTCTTGCAGGAATTGCCGGAAGGCCCGGAGCGTGATGGCTTGGAGTTAAAGCTCCTTATTGAACGTGGAGCTCCCATGATAGCGGTGAAAGGGTATGCTTCTGACGAAATAGAGCACAATTATAGCAGGGCAAGGGATTTATCGCAGGAAGACAGTAGTCCCGAGTATCACTTTCTCGCCATTTGGGGGTTATGGGTATTCCATGTGGTCAGGGGGCCTCTTGCAACAGCATGCGACCTGGCTGAGCATCTCTTGTCTCTCGCACAGCGCGAGCACAACCCGGATATGCTGATCCGCGCACATGAGAGTGTTGGCTCGACCTATTCCTTCCTTGGCCGGTTTAATGAAGCCAAAGCCCATTTGCTCGCCGCTAAGTCCCTGTATGATCCCGCCCGGCATCGCTCACAGGCCCTCCCCTATACGCAGGATCCCGGCATCACCGCGAGAATCATGCTCGCCAGAGCGCTATGGATATTGGGAGAGGTCGATCAGGTCGAAGCGCTCTCGCGGGAGGCCATCGGGATGGCAAGAGAGTTGGAACACCCCTTCACGCTGGCGTTCACCTTGACGACCGTGGCCTGGACCTATTCCACGCTTCGAGACACAGAGCAGACATTACATCTCACTGAAGAAGCCATCGCGCTGTCGACCAAATATTCATTTGAAGTGCCGTTAGCGTGGGCGACATCTCTGCAAGGGTGGGCTCTGGATCAAAAAGGGGACGAGCAAGGTCTGGGCAGGCTCGTGAAGGGCCTCTCGGCTACACAAGCCGCCGGTGCGAGTCTCAACAACACGTTTACGTTGGCGCTGTTGGCAGAAATATATTTGCGACAGAAACGTATCGATGAAGGCTTGGGCGCTCTGTCAGAGGCGCAGAAACTTGTCTCCTCCCAGGGAGAACGCTGTTGGCAAGCGGAACTGCTTCGGCTGAAAGGGGAATTGTTGCTGGAACAGTCCGAGCCATCCATCTCCGCAGCGGAGCAGTGCTTTGCCGAAGCCCTGAGGGTTGCACAGGATCAGCATGCACGCATGCTTGAACTTCGAGCCGCGGTGAGTATGGGCAGACTTTTGAGAAAACTGAACCGGTCGGATGCTGCGAAGCAAGTCTTGCATGCGGCTTGTTCCCGGTTTGCCGGACAGGTTGCCAATCCCGACTTGATTGAGGCTCGAACAATTCTTGAGCAGGTAAGTGTGTGAGACCGAGCTTGCCAAGTTCTCACCAGTTGTTGTATCCGATGTGTGAACTATGCGTTTGACGATTCTCGGCTCCGGCACGAATGTTCATCCCACCCGCGCTGCCGCCGGTTATCTGGTGCAGACGGATCAGACTCTACTGCTGGATTTCGGTCCGCGTACGTTGATGAATCTGATCAAGACCGGTGTGGACCGCCATCAGATCACGCACGTCCTCTTTTCCCACTTTCACGCGGACCATTTTTCGGATTTCATCACGTTTTTCTTCGATGCGATGATCTTCACGAAGTACCAAGGCGGGAAACGGCCGCCGCTCACCATCATCGGTCCGCCCGGGACAAGAAGTCTTTTCAAGGTTCTGTTCGCGACACTCCCAGGCTTTAGCCGCGCGCCATTCGGCGTGACGTTGAAGGAAGTCGATGACCGCCCATTCTGGATCGGCCGGACGAAAGTTCTTCCACGAAGGGTGACCCATAGTCCCCGCTTGCATTGTTTAGGGTACAGGCTGGAGTACGGTGGAAAGGCGCTCGCTTATTCAGGAGATTCACAATACTGCACCAGCCTTGTGCGTCTCTGCGGAGACGCTGATCTTGCCGTTCTCGACTGTTCATTCCCGGCCAATCGACCGGGCCCTGTCCATTTGCACGCCGGACAGTGCGGACAGGTGGCTCACGAGGCAGGGGTTGGTCAACTGATTCTGTCACACTTCTATCCGATTGCAGATCGGTACGATGTGAAAGCTCAAGCAGGAGAACGGTATGAGGGAACAATCAGGAAGGGGAGGGATTTGTTGTCGGTGAAGTTGTAGTAGGCTACAGCCCTTCTTCGCGAGGCTCTCCGCCCAAGATTTCGATAAACCTGGTCAGACGGGACATCTTGACCGGTTCATCCAGCTTTGCATAAATCGACAGAAGATTCTTCACCATGCGGGACAGGATCGCGCGAACCGGGCTCGGTTGCAAATATTTGTCGTCGAATCCATACCCTGCTTCCGTCAAAAACCTTGCGCAGTTTTTTTCGGTCAACAGCGCGCCGCCGTTGAAGCAATCGATGAAAATTTTGTAACGATCGGATTCGTACTTCACCAGGAAATGCCCGGGCATTCCAATGCCGAACAGCGGGAGACCCAGACGCTGTCCGATGAGCAGATAGACCACCGAGAGGCTGATCGGAATGCCGACTCGCCGGTCGATGACACAGTTGAGGTAGCTGTTTTCTACTTCATAATAGTTCTTGGTGTTGCCTTTGAATCCCTGCTCGGCAAAGACGTAGCGATTGAGGGCGTTGACGGTTTCTTCCCCGGAGGCGCGAAGGCCGATTCGGGCGCGCACTTCCTGCGCCATGGTATCCAGCCGTTCTTGATAGCGGGGCACGTCCAGAGCCGCATAGGCGTGGCGGGCGATCAAGAACGTCCCGGTTTCAAGGCTCATGGTCTTGTCCGGAAGCGCCGCCAGTTCGACCAGTTCCTCTTCCAGCTTGCCCCAGCGGATTTCTTCGAGGACGGATGCGATTCGATCGGCCATCTCCGGCTGTTCGATTTCAGCCTCTTGCAGGAGCGGGACCGCGGCAGGTCCGATCGTAATCAGCTTCCCGCTGATGGTGCGGACGATTCGATCGTCCTCATCGGAGAGCAGGCGAATCAGGGCGCGGATTTGGCCTTCTGGAATGACCATCGTTCGTCTTCGTATCTCGTATCGTGCTACACAGAAGAGCTTATAGCGTATGGCGTATAGCACGGACACGGCACAAGACCATATCCAGTCTTGAATCTCTGTCACGTGCCATGAGCCATCTGCTATCGGCTCCCCGCTCTCCTACCCCATGGCCCGGCGGAAGGCTTTTGCCCCGCCGTACAGGCACAGCGCATCGAAGACCAGCATGACCAGTACGACCATGCCGACGTGCGGCAAGGCTTCACTCCATCCGGACAGAATCAACGGCCGCACCGCATCGATGGCCCATGTCATGGGATTGAACTGGGCGAGAACACTCATCCATCCCGGCATGGCCGCCAACGGCACGAGCGCTGAGCTCAAGAAAATCATCGGCAGGGACAAGAACCCCAACACGGAGAAGAAGTCGCCGTGGCTTTTCACGGAAAAGGCCATGGCCATCGAAATGGCAGTCAATCCGACACCGAACATCATGCCGATCAGGAGAATCGTCGCGATGCCGAGCAAGCCGGTAGCCGGGTGGACGCCGAAGAGGAACGCGACGCCGAGGATGACGAGCACTTGCAGCGACGTGATCGTCATGACGAAAATAAACCGGCTCAAAATGACGGAACTGCGATGGATCGGCGTCGACATGAGGCGTTCGAGAAAGCCGTTTTCTTTGTCAAACAGCAGATCTACGCCGCCGGCCAATCCATTGTTGAGAACGGTCATGACGACGACCCCGGCCGCCAGAAAGCTGATGTAATTCGGCGCCTGGGTCACCTGCGAATCCGCAGCCCGCTGAAACAGATTGCCGAAGAAGATCAGCCAGAACAGCATCGGCTGCACCAGCGTGAACAGCATGCTGAATTTCTCGCGGCTCAGCCGGAGAACCCACCGCATCGTCAACGCACGGATTTCCTGCCAATAGTCTTTCATGACGTGAAGCGTGAAGCGTGAAACGTGAACCGAGGGCCCCGGAGCGCGAAGCCCTCCGGAGTCTTTCGAATGACGTGCGACGCCTGACGGCTATTCCTCCTTTGGGATGTCATCCTGAATGCGGCGGCCGGTGTGGGCGATGAAGACGTCATCCAGCCGCGGGCGATTGTATTGAATGAATTCGATGCTGCACCCCAGTCGATTGGCCGATTCCAAAATGACGGGCAACGCCTTTTCCGGCGACTCGACCCGAATGTCGAGCCCTTTCGTCGTGAGCCGCACTGCTTTAATCGCGGGCTGGTTTTTCAACGCCGATTCCAAGCCTGCCATGCGATCCGTTTCTTTGAGGGTCAGCGAGACGATGTCGCCGCCGAGCGCGATCTTGAGTTCGGCCGGCGCGCCGAGGGTCTTGATCTTACCGCCGTCGATGATGGCCAACCGGTCGCACAGTTGATCCGCTTCGTCCAGGTAGTTGGTCGTCATCACGATCGTCATGCCGCGCGCCTTCAGCATCCGTACGTATTCCCAAATCCTGAGCCGGCTTTGGACGTCGAGCCCGAGCGTCGGTTCGTCGAGAAACAACACTTTCGGGTTGGGAAGCAAGCCGCAGGCAATATCGAGTTTGCGCTTCATGCCGCCCGAATAGGTTTTGGCCGGCCGGTCTGCGTGGCTCTCCAACTCGACCAGTTTCAACAATTCGGCGATGCGCTTGGCCGCCTCGTCTTTGGTCAGATGGTAGAGCGCGCCGAGCAGCTGGAGGTGTTCACGGCCTGTGAGAAACCGGTCGATCGCCCGTTCCTGCGGCACATACCCGATCAGCATGCGGACCGTGTCCGCTTCGCGCACCGTATCGTGCCCGAAGACGCTGGCGGTGCCGGATGTCGGATGCAACAGTGTGATGAGCGTGCGAAGCGTCGTGCTTTTTCCTGCGCCGTTGGGGCCCAGCAAGCCGAAAATTTCACCGGCATAGACCTGGAAAGACAGATCGTCGACGGCCTTGTGGGCGTCGTACGTTTTGCACAGGCGGCTGACTTCAATCGCGATGGCCCGATCCATTTACTCCCATCCTCCCGCGCCTTGCTGGTCGTGCAGCATAAATTGAATCAGATCGTTCAGGCGGCGCGCCCGCTGGAGCAATCCGTCGGCTTCCAACAAAAACTGTTTTTCCAGCGGAGTGCATTCCAGATAGGTGGAGAGGGTGTTCACCAGCACCTCGTCGCTGACTTCTTCGCGGAAGAATCCCTGCCAGGCCGTGTTGTCCTCCCGTGTTTGGAGGTATCGGCTGAGCAGTTCAACCATTGCGCGCCGAACGCCTGCCGCAAGCCGTTCTTCCGAGGGCTGGGGCTTGAGCTGAATCGTCGCTTCGCGATAGGGCTTCTCGAAATGTTCTTCCTGGATGTCGCAGCGTTCGAGTCCCTGGAGCAGGATGTTCGAGCGGCCGTCAGACAGCGGTTGCGCGCTCATGATGCGTCCGACGCACAGCGTGGGATAAATCGCCGGATTTCCGTAGTAGTCCGTCTCCCACCCTTCCTTGAGCAAGGCCATGGCGATGCATCGGTGTCCCATCGCCGCGTCGGCGATCATTTGACGGTACCGCGGTTCGAAAATGTGAAGCGGCAAATAGGTCTTCGGGAAAAAGACGACATTGGGCAACGGAAACACCGGCAACCGATTGGGGATTGGAAACGGTTCGACTCGTCCGGAGGAAGCTCGGCCCTTGGGCTCACGCTCGCGATCAATCTGCATGGCTCACGATAGCTGAGGGATGTGAAAATTGTCAACGGAGCCGGTGGCGCGCGGCTGTGCGGGCGGAGTGCGCGAATACCGCTCTGGCACTGGTGATTTGTGCAGTCATGATTCCCGTGCTATAACCGTTGCGACATGCGATGGACAATGTTTCCCCAACGCAGTCGGTTTTCGCCGCTCGCGGGGAGCATACCCGCCGGCGTCTGTGCTGTCGTGGTGCTCGCTGCGTGGCTGGCAGGTCATCACTCCGCTGCCTTTGGAGCGGATGCTCCTGCGACGCCGTTCAAGCCGGCGACCGCAGGCTACCGGTACGATTTTCCCAGAGACCATGGATCGCATCCGGCCTATCGAACCGAATGGTGGTATTACACGGGCCATCTTCAGGCGAAGAACGGACGGGCCTTCGGTTTTGAGTTGACCTTCTTTCGACGGGCCATTCCACCCGACGAGGTGAAGACACAGCCCTCGCAGTGGTCGGTGAATCATCTGTATTTCGCCCACTTTGCCGTGACCGATGTCGGCGGGCGACGCTTTCATTTCTCCGAGAAGCTGAGCCGGGCCGGCTTAGGCAAGGCCGGCGCGGAGGAATCCCGTCTGCATGCCTGGATCGACGATTGGCGGGCCGAGATGCCGGCTGGTGCGGGCGGCGCACAGACGTTGTTTGCGCGCGCCGGGACGTTCGCGCTGTCTCTGACCCTTCAGCCCTCGAAGCCCCTGGTCATCCATGGACAGGACGGCATCAGCCGCAAAGGCGCGGAGTACGGACAAGCTTCGCATTATTATTCATTCACAAGATTGGGTACGACCGGCACGCTTTCAATCGGCGACGAACAGTTCGAGGTGACCGGGACCAGTTGGATGGATCATGAATTCGGATCAGCCGATCTGGGCAAGGATCTCGTCGGGTGGGACTGGTTCAGCATTCAATTGGCGGACAACAGCGAACTTATGGTGTATCGCCTGCGTCGAAGCGATGGATCGCCAGATCCTGCGTCCAGCGGCACGGTGGTGTCACCCGACGGACAGACTCGCCATCTTCCGGTAGGAGACATCCGTATCGAATCCACCGGGACCTGGACCAGTCCGAAGAGTCGGGCGATCTATCCCAACCAATGGCGGATCACGATACCGTCCTTGGACATGAAGCTGGACCTTGC
>MSXM01000115.1 GCA_002083565.1 Nitrospira sp. ST-bin4
TAAAGTCGTTCCAGGCGATTCGACCTAGCAGGATGCTGAAAACGTCCGCCAGCGGCATTGTCGCATCGCTCAGAGGCTCAACGTACCGAAGCGTACGCCTCGCCTCTTCGCTCGCTGCGGCCTTGTGCGGAACCCCGTTTGAACGCGATAGCGGGCGGCATTGGGTCATTGGACTCTGTGCCTGCCTCCTTCTGCTGGATGTGAGTGCGGTATCGGCTGATGATTTCGAGGTTTCAATCGTGAAGAGACGGCAACAAGGCATTCTGACCGGTATGCCATTTATGACGCACGTGTCGTCGCGATCGTTTGTGGACGATACCGGCCGGAAGATCTACATGGCCAAACCGCCTGCACGGATCATCTCGCTGGCGCCTAGTCTCACTGAACTGTTGTTCGCGATGGGGGCCGGAAGTCAAGTGGCCGGTGTGACTCAGTTTTGCGATTTTCCTCCCGAGGTGTCGCGTAAACCGAAAGTGGGGTATGCAAATCCCAGTGTGGAAGTGTTGGTCGGGTTGCAGCCGGACCTGATTCTGGCGCCGCGTGAATTTCTCAAGCCGGACTTGATCGCGGCACTCGACAACCTCAAGATTCCGATGTTCATCGTGGCCGACCACACGGTCGAAGACATTTTTTCTCACATTCAGACCATCGGACGGATGGTCGAACATCAGACGGAAGCCGCGGCGCTTGCGATGGACTTACGGAAGCAGATCGCCGCAATCAAGGAGCTCGCGCAGGGGGAGCCGCCCGTGCGGGTGCTCTACGTCTTGAACAGCCAACCATTGATTACGGTCGGGCCGGGCAGCTTCATCGACCAACTCATCGGACTGGCCGGTGGAATCAATGTCGCCGCCAAGAGCGGCATGCCATACCCACGGTTGAGCATGGAAACGGTCTTGCTTGAAGACCCGGAGGTCTTGATTTTTCCGGTGGGTCAGGCGGAAGGGATTTCCGAGAGTGAACAGCAATCGTGGCAGCAGTGGTCCGGGCTTTCCGCGATCAAGCAGGGTCGGGTCCATCAAATTCCGGCAGATTTACTGAATCGACCGGGTCCACGGATCGGTCAAGGGTTGGAGCGGCTTGCTGCCATGCTCCATCCATCTCTTTCCGGACCGGCGTTGCATAGGAGGCCCTGACCCGGTGTCCAACGGACATGCCACGCCGCTTATTTCCGCCACTGGTACAAGAGACGGGCGAGGTTCGTCGGGGCCTGCGGCGGAACTCGAGTGGTCCAGATCCGGGGCCATTTTGACGAGACGTCGACGGCATCTCGTTCTGTTCGGTTTGGTGGCGGCGTCCATTGTCGTGACCGTTTTGTGCAGCAGTTTCGGGGCGGCAGTTTTGTCGGGAAGTGATTGGCTGACGGCGTTGCGTGAATTGATCACCCCGGAGCATGGCGACCGTGCGGGAACGGCGGGAGTGATTCTCTTTCAACTGCGCATACCTCGCGTGCTGATGGGATTTCTCGTTGGGGGCGCACTGGCGTCGGTAGGTGTGACCCTGCAAGCACTGTTGCGAAACGCGCTTGCCGATCCGTATGTGCTCGGGGTATCGAGCGGCGCTGCGTTGGGAGCGGCGATCGCCATGCTTCTAGGGATCGGAGCCACCTCAGTTCTGCTCCCGGTGTTGCCGCTGTGGGGATTCGCCGGAGGGCTGATCGCATTGGCGCTCATCTATCGAATGGCGCGATCGCACGGTCGGTTGCCGATTCACAGTCTGTTGCTGGCCGGTGTGATTCTTAATTCCATTCTTACGGCCATGATCATGTTTATTACGTCGATCATGGACCCAGCCCGTTCCGCGGGGCTTATGGCATGGCTCATGGGCTCGTTGACGGCTCCGGGATGGATTGGGCTGATTGGCATCGCCCTCTATGTGATGGCGGGAACTATGTGTTTGCTGTATTACGCGCCGGTTCTGAACGTGCTCACACAGGGAGAAGACACCGCACGGTCGTTGGGAATCGATACCGAACGGACCAAGAAACGGTTATATGCCTTGACGGCGTTATTGACCGGCGCGGTGGTGTCCGTCAGCGGCATGATCGGGTTTGTCGGCATGGTGATTCCTCATGCGGTCCGGATTGCGATCGGATCGGACCATCGGGTGCTGATGCCGGCCTCGGCCTTAGTCGGCGGTATATTTCTGGTCGTATCCGATACGATCGCCCGGACGGCGTTCGCGCCGGCTGAAATCCCGGTGGGTATCGTGACGGCGCTGGCCGGTGGGCCATTTTTTCTGTATCTCCTCTTGTGGCGAAAAGATCGGATGGTCTAGATGCAGTCCTCGTTAGAGCACAGGCCAGCCCATCGCGCAGTCAATCCGGCGATCGCCGTCGAAGAGGTCTCCTTTCGTTATGGCGGTGCACTGCCGGGTCGTCCGTGGACGATCGAGCGGGTATCGTTCGAGGTGACACGCGGCGAAGTGCTAGGAATAGTCGGTCCGAATGGATCGGGTAAATCATCGCTTCTGAAGTTATTGGCTGGACTGTTGCGCGCCGGGTCCGGACGGATTCATTTGCTGGGACAGGCATCATCTGATTTGAGTCCGATCGCTCTTGCCAGAATGCTCGCCGTCGTACTGCAGGAGCAGACACAGGTGTTTCCCTTTACCGTGGCAGAGACTGTCTTGATGGGACGGTTTCCGCATCGGCAGGCCGGATGGTGGAATTTCGGGAGTGAAGCTGACACCGCGGGCGATCTGGCCTGCGCGCAGCGGGCCATGGCTGAAACCGATGTGCTGCCGTTGGCGGATCGCCCGGTGTCCGAACTCTCAGGCGGTGAATTGCAGCGAGTCATGATTGCGCGAGCCTTGGCGCAGGACCCTGCCATTCTCCTGTTGGATGAACCAACCGCGTTTCTCGATATCAATCATCAACTCGACATCTGCAGCCTGATCAGCCGACTCCGAGATGAACGGCGGCTGACGGTCGTGCTGGTGTCACATGACCTGAATATCGCGAGCCAATATTGCGATCGTGTGCTGATGTTGAAAGCCGGACGGCTCAGCCATATCGGATCGCCGGCCGAGACAATCAGGCCCGATGTGTTACAGACCGTCTATGGATGCGAGGTGGTGGTCGATGCCCACCCGCAAACAGGGAAACCGCGTGTGACAATGCCGATGAGCCCACAGTGATATGAGGATTGGACGAATTGCGCTGTTGCATCTTGAGACGATTCCTGGGGATGTTGAGCGGAATCGATATGTCATTGTCGAAGCGATCAAGCAGGCCGCATCAGCCGGCGCAGAGTGGATCGTGACTCCTGAACTGGCGGTGTGCGGACTGCAATTTCCACGGATCATCGGCCTGGACTGGATACAGCCGCAGCCGGATCGCTGGATGCAGCGTCTGTGCGGCCTGATGAAAGATTTGAAGCGGACGCTGTTTCTTGGATGTCCCGAACGGGACGGACGCAGGCTCTACAATTCCGTGTTCGTCATCGACTCCAACGGTGAGATCATCGGCACGCATCGCAAGATCAATGTGGCGAGCGATTCCTTGTCGTGGTCCAGCCCCGGCCATGATGCAATGCCGATCAAGTGCGATGGGATCCAGGTAGGCCTGCTTGTGTGCAGCGACGCCTATACGCCGAACATTACCAGAGTGTTGACGTTCAACGGTGCGCAGATGGTGCTCTCGCCGTCTTCGTGGGGGCCGGGCATTCATGGTCCGAATGGAGAGTGGGAGGATCGGAGTCGTGAAACAGGCCTCCCGTTGATTGTCTGCAACCGGACAGGCGCCGAACAGGCGCTCGATTTTTGGAAGGCCCCGAGTCTTGTCGTGAAGAATGGGGAACGACTTCTATCGCATACATCGGATCGGTCGGCGATCCTGACCATCGACTGGAATTTCACGAGCATGATGCCGCTGTCGTCCGGCTTCCATGCGGAGTATGCGAAAGCGTGACAAGATGGGGTTGCGACGGATAAGCAGGTGCCATCGAAGATAATCCATATAACTTGAAGTCATGATGCAGCCAAGGCTATGTCCCCAGCCCGGCTGTGGAAGCCAACGGGGGATCGTTCATTTTTCATTTAGGAAAGGGCGTTTTGGAGAAACGACGCGGGTGACGGGGAAGATGGTGCAAGTCCATCACGGTGCCGCCACTGTAAGCGGGGAGTAACTCTGCATCACGCCACTGTCTTGAAGGCAGTGAGGAGTGACCGGTGAAGGGTGAGGAGTCGGAACCAATGGAGTTCCGGTACGTCACTCATCACCTCTCACTGTTCACTTCCGGAGATGGGAAGGCGCAGAGACACGACGATCCGCAAGTCAGGAGACCCAGCCGGCAGTCGATTCAACTCAACCCTTCGAGCACAAGGGAGGTCGTTATGCTGTGGTTTGCCGGGTGCGGTCCGTTCCGTGTAGGTGCATCCATTTTTTTAATGAGCTTTCTTTCCCTTCCCGCCGGTGCCCAGGAAATTGCCAAGGCAGATTCCTCAGAAGTTATCGAAGTGCCGGAAGTGGTCGTGAGCGCAACAAAAACCGCACTCCCAGCCAAACAAGTCACGAGCGCGGTGGAGGTGATCACCGGGGAAGAACTCGAGCGAAAGAAAATCAAGACCGTCATTGACGGATTGCGTCTTGCGCAAGGCGTGTTTGCAACGTCGAGCGGTGGGCCCGGCACGGAGGCGACCGTGAAAATGCGCGGAGCCTTTGCCCGGCATACCCTTGTGCTGATTGACGGGGTCATCGTCAATAGCCCTACGGATGGCGCGTACAACTTCGCAAATCTGACGGCGGAAAACATCGAGCGCATCGAAATTCTACGCGGGGCACAGAGCATGCTCTATGGGTCCGATGCCATCGGAGGAGTTATCAGCATCTACACCAAGAAGGGAACCGGGGCGCCTCGAGTGGGTGCCTTCATGGAGTATGGGTCATTTGCCACCTTTCGTGAAGGAGGCAATATCTCCGGCGCAAAGGGCCCGTTTGATTTTTCCGCTTCGGTGTCTCGTTGGGATACCAGTAGCTTTTCAGCCATCAATTACAGGCGGGGCGCTTTCGAGGGAGATGGTTTCCACAATACGCAAGTGTCGGCAAAGGTGGGTGCAGCACTACCCAGCGACGGTCGGGTAGAATTCAACATGCGCTGGTACGACTCGCGGACCAGCTTTGATGGATTCGCAGACAGCGGCGCGCCGGCAGATGTGTTTGGAGCCCGATCGACCAACCGAAACCTGATTCTCAACGGAACTTATGAACAGCCACTGACATCATGGTGGACCACAAAATTAACATTGTCGCAAGCCAATGAGCGATCGATTAGTAACAGCGGTACGGTCGGATTCAATGTGGTTACAAGACAGCCTATGACAGCGATTCCCAACTGCTTTCTTCAGCCCAACCCAAACCTGTGCTTTAGCCCATTTGCGACCGATCTGGAAGTTCTCAACCGTCGCCTGGAATGGCAAAACAACGTTCGGATCGGTGAGTGGGTGCTTCTCACAGCGGGATATCAGTTGCGGAGAGAAGAAGGCGACTCTGCGGGATTCTTCGGGACCACGGCGCCCGCGAAAGTCATTTCGTCGAACGCCGGCTACGCCCAGGCTCAGGTGAATTTTTGGGACCGCCTGTTCGTGACGGCGGGGGGGCGTCACGATAGTTACAACAACTTTGAAGATGCGACGACCTATCGGGTAACCGGCGGCTATAGTGTCAAAGAAACCGGTACAAAATTTCGGGGAAGCTATGCCACAGGATTCAAGGCCCCGACAATGAACGACTTGTTTTTTCAAGGATTCGGCAATCCCAATCTCAAGCCCGAGAAAAGTCTGAGTATGGATCTTGGGATCGAGCAGAGTCTGTTCGGCGATCGTCTCCAACTCAGCGCGGGTTATTTTTGGAATCGGTTTCAGAACTTGATCCAGTTTTCCTCCGGCGGTCCCTTATGTCCGCCGGGGTCGTTCGGATTCTGCCCCATCAATGTTGCAGATGCAAAAACTCAGGGATGGGAATTTGGATTCAAGGCGAAGATTCTTGAGAGTGTAGAACTACGGGGACACTACACCTATACACTGACCCGTGCGTTCGATACCCCCGGTAATCCAATTGGAGGCGATAAGCGACTCCCTCGTTGGCCGGTCGACCAAGCGACGGTCGGTTTTACGTATTCACCGATTGATACGCTACGGCTCAACATCGACTATCGGTTCGTGGGAGCCAGGAACAACAACTTGGCCAATTCGCCCAGCCAAAAGCTTGGCGTCTTCAACGTCGTCAATCTTTCCGCATCCTACGATGTGACGAAAAACTGGCAGGCGTATGTTCGGGTTGACAATCTCTTCAACGAAAAGTACGAGGAGATCACGTTCTTCGGTACGCCGACCCGTTCAATTTTCGGCGGCGTGCGGGTGAATTACGATGTGCCGCTCTGATCATCCGAACGAGCAATCGACATGAGAGGACCTATTCAAAAGACCT
>MSXM01000032.1 GCA_002083565.1 Nitrospira sp. ST-bin4
AGACCTCCTGTATAGATACAAGGTCTTGCAATCCAACACCCTCAGTACCCGCCAGGGCATCCGATACCCTCTTCCCGCATGCATGTCCGGCTATTCCGCTCCCCTTTGCGGTTCACGATGAAGGGCCTCAGGTGTTCACCTCCCCTGCTCTCAGTTACGTAAGGTTGCCACGCTGACGCCGATCATCAGCGCAATTCAATTAGGTTGGAGCGAGGTAGGCCTGGCTACATGAGGAGCACACTTTTGATGCTCTTCGTCTCGATCAATGGTCTATGGATGGTTATATTGCGGGCGAAGCATTCCTGCGAAATTCACCAGCCCTGTGTTCCACCGTATCGGGGAAAACGAGCTAGGTTGATTCATGCGTATTCAGATTCGGTTATTCAGTAAGGAGCACAACTCACTGTAACCTTCGCAAGGATCCGCGTCCTTGGAGCGTTGGGCTGCAAACTCTATTACGGCCTGAAGAATTTCCGGATCAAAGTGAAGTGCCCACCCACCATAACCCATCCACCAACACTGGTCGGAGAATGCTGCCGAATCGCCCGCAATGTCCCACCGATATGGAGGGGTAACGGGTGGATGCGTTCTGGCGAACAGCCCCACTCCAAGCCCTGGAGTAATAATCTCTTCGACATCTGCCCCGACGCTAAGACCTATTGATCTGATGTTGCTCACACGCACTCGTAACGCGCCCTTCTCCACGTAGATGGCTTCTCGACCTTCGAACCTGTCTCGGAGTAATTCACAGTTGCGCTCGTGCTGTGAGTCCATTATGTCATCTTGCTTTTCAACCAGGAACCGTGTTCTGTGCAACTTGCGCCATCCAACTACGTGTCATGCGATTTCGCACAAAACGATCATTGCGCTTGTCACACCGAAAACCATCCAGACCGTATCTTGCCAGGACTAGTCTCTAGGCCAAAGTAATTTCTTAATGAGGGAACAAAGTGTGGAGCCACAGGTGGCAGAAACCATTCTTTCACCCAAGACCCTGTCCATCGCTCCATCAAGCTTGATAGTTTGCGCGCAGTCGGAGCTGGCGCTTCCTGTGCTATCAATCGTTCCTGACACCATTTCTTACTTCCACCATGCCAGCTATCGAAGTGAGGCAGTTTGGTCGTATCTGCTGCATTTTTCTACAGAACCCGGAGGATACATGATTCGCAACTTTATGAGAGGAATTTCCTAACCTGCTGATTAACCGACGGTCTGTGTTTCATCTTGCGAATAGGTCAGAACGGCACTGATTTTGCTGGGCATCTGGGGAGGTGCCAAGTGAGTGCCACACATATTTTATAATTTCTTATTCATAGGAGGGTCTCATATGAAGAGCATGTTGATGGCAGCGATGGCAGTGGCAGTGGCAGTGACGTTCAACGCCCCGGCGTTCGCGGGGGATAGCCCAAAGGAAGGCGGCAAGGACAAGAAGCCCGGACAGGCAGTTGAGACGATCTACGGGGACGAGAAGAAGAAGGAAGAGAAGAAGGGCGGCCATGCCGACACCTTCGGTGAAGAGAAGAAGAAAGACGAGAAGGGCAAGTAATCTCCTTCTTATCCCGGCGAGGCTCGTTTGCTTGAGGGGGTTTCCATTTCTTGTGGGAATCCCCTCACGTGCTTTTATCCCCGGTTGCTTCTGAGATAGACTGCCTCAACCCTACCATCGTCTTCGCGTCACGGATTGCTCCATCTTCGATTTTGTCCATCGCGTCTGAGAGTGGCATTTCAATTCAGACTGCTCTTCAATGCTTGAATCGTTAACGGCGCATTGCCTTCCGCGCGATTGTTGACCAGCACGTACGCGCGTCGTTGTTCACTCACGGCCTTTCTGACGAGCGCCACCGTGTCCCGTCTCATGTGCGGTAACTCTTCCACGATTTTCGTGTAGGGCTCTGCCCGTTTCTTCGCGGCTTCATAGGACATCTTCAGAGGCGTCAGCAGTCTCAACACGGTGAAGGGAGCCGTGAAGGAGCCCATCCGTTCATGCTGCTCGGCCAGCGACGGCATATAGGACCAATGGTTATAGACGTGTGCGATCCGGTGCGCGTCAAGCACCTGGTGATACTCCGGCCCGAGCAGACCAGCATTGCGAATCTCGACTGCATAGCGAAAGTCATTCGGTAATTGGCTGAAGAAACGATCCAGCCGCGCGCAGAATTCATCTGTCCCCATCCCGTGGCGTTGGAACTCGAACAGGAACGGGCCTGTGTGCGCCTCGAATTTCGCCTCCCGATAGGGTGCCAGGACAAGATCGTTGAAGAGCTTCGCATCAAGGAAATGCAGGTTCGGCTGTCCGGCCTTGGGGCCATAGCGAGCATGCGTGGCATAGTCGGGAATCGTGATCTCCTCCCACACCTTGAAACACATCTCAAAATCTTCAGGGATCTGATTCAGATAGCGGCGAAGCTGATTGGCCGTGGGCGGACGGTAGAACGTGGCATCGTTCCCGACCGTCCGGAAACAGGGCTCTCCGTTATAGAGGTACTGGCAGTATTCACCCAGGCATTCCCGGGCAAAGGCCGTGTTGGCGTACTTCCGTTGATAGACCTGGCCTTGCCAGCCTTCGTAGGTCCAGGTCGACGTGCCGAATCGAACCAGCGGTGAGAGTGCCATGGGCATCGAGTGTACGGCTAGGCGCTCACTTCCTCAATAGGCTCCACCGGCGCCTCTGTGTGGCGGGAAGCCAGGAGTCTGATTTCCTGTACCGTCAGGGTGACGGCCGAGAGCTGCTGTTCGACCTGACCTGTGATGACGTAGGCATGATTTGTGGCAAGGAGATGGCAATACCGGCGATAGACGTTGGGGAACACCGTCGCATCATAGATGCCGGTCTGATCCTCCAGCGTGATGAACTCCATCGGCTCACCCTTCCTGGTCGAGATCACCTTCTCGGTGACGAGCCAGCCGATCACCGTGACGGTTGCGCCGATGTGCTGAGCGAGATCCTTCGCCGCCACATGCGGCGTGCGAGCGAGCACCTCCTTGAACAGATCGAGCGGATGACAGCTCAGCGGGAAGCCGAACAGCTTCAACTCGTGCGTGAGCCGTTGCTCGAAGGAGTATTCCGGCGGAATCGGCACATGGCGCGGCGGCTGTGTGACCTGGGCGGCGAAGAGTCTCCAGAGTAACGCAGGCCTTGTCAATTCTCCTGCGAGAGAATCAACACACCCTGCCTTGATCAGCAGTGCGGCTTGAGCCGGCTCCGGTTTTACCCGCGCCAGGAAGTCATGCAGCGAACGGTACGGGCCGTTCGCCCGCCGCTCAGCCACGATTCCTCTAGCGAAGTCTTCCCGAAGTCCCTTGATCTGCATGAGGCCGACCAGCACAGTCCGGCCTGAGCCGATGTAGGCCCAGTCGCTCGCGTTGAGGTCAGGGGGAAGAATCGTCAATCCCATGCGCCTGCCTTCGGACAGATAGGCAAAGGCCGAGTAATAGCCGCCCTGGTTGCTCACCACGGAGGCGATGAATTCCGCCGGATAGTGGACTCTGAGATACGCCGACTTGAAACTCACCTGCGCATAACTGGCGGAGTGCGGTTTACAGAAGCTATAGCCCGCGAAGCTCATGATCATGGCCCACACCTGATCAATGACTGTATTTCCAAGACCTCGCGCCGAGGCGCCCTCATAGAATTGGCGTTGATAGTCACGGAGCCTCCGCTCCTTGTGCTTCTTGCTCAACACCTTTCTGAGCTGATCCCCGTCTTCGACGGAGAAACCAGCCACAGCCATCGCCACTTTCATCACATCTTCCTGATAGACCATGATCCCCAATGTCTCCGCCAACACCTCATCGAGGAGCGGATGCAGCGAGCGATACCGCCGCCCATGCGCTCGACGGACGAACTCATCCGCAAAGACATTCGCCGCCGGCCGGATGATCGAAGAGACAATGACCAGATACTCGAACACATCGGCCTTGGCTCGTTGAGCCCGGGGCATGCCCGTCCACAATTTCCTGAGCAACAGGCGTGTGGCCGGGGATTCGACGTAGAAACAGCCCATCGTGTCCCCTCGTCGAATCGCGTCCTGTGTGGCTGGATCGCTGATCGGGTCCCAGGTCGCATAGTCGATCATCCTGCCTGTGTTCTGCCGGATGGCGGCGAGCGCATCGCGGATCACGGCCAGAGACCGATTGCCCAGCAAATCGATCTTCACAAGTCCGGCCTCTTCCGCTTGATCCTTCTCCCACTGAATCACAGGCAAACCGGAGACGGAGATTTCCACCGGCACATAGCGCTGAATCTCATCCGGCACGAGCACCACCCCTCCCGGGTGGAGGCCCAGATTGCGGAAGTGGCCTTGAAGCTGAATCGACCACAAAAGAATCTCGGACCATGGAGCCTTGAGCCTGAGAGCCTGACAGACCTGTGTGGCCCAGCCCTGAACCGCCATCCCGGGCCGGACCTCCACGAAGTCCGCCCGCCGTTCCAGGAAGTTGAGCGCCTGGCCGATCTCGGCGGATGGAATCCCGTAGACCTTGGCGATCTCCCGCAAGGCCGCGCGAGCGGCGAGGGTGTTCTGATTGGCGACCATCGCGGCCTGTCGCGTCCCATAGCGGGTGAAGACCCATTGGAGAATCGCCGGCCGTTCATCCCATGGAAAATCGATGTCGATGTCAGGTGGATCGTGACGGCCGGGATTGAGGAATCGTTCAAACAGGAGCCGGTGACGGATGGGATCGACGTGCGTGATCCCCAGGCAGTAGGACACAACGGAGGCGGCGGCGGAGCCGCGCCCGCATGTGCGTGGGGCCTGCCTGACAATCTCATCCACCACGAGGAAGTAATCGGCATAGCCCTTCTCCCGAATGACGGTGAGTTCCTTCTCGATCCGCTGCCGGACCTCAGCGGGGACTGATCCATAGCGCCATTGCGCTCCCTCGTACGTCTTTGCCTTCAACGTCTCGAATGCGGAGTCGGTGGACAACTGACGGAACGACGGGAAAATGGTCTCCTTGAAGTCCCAGCCGGTGAAGCACGATTCGGCAATCCGTCTGGTGTTGGCCAATGCCTCCGGCTCGTTCGGGTAATACCGAGTAAGTCTCGCTTCCGGCATGAGCCAGTGCGACGACGCGCCGCATTGATCGGCGCGCAACCGGGAGAGGGTCGTATTCTCCGCGATCGCCCGGAGGAGCCGGTGGGCCTGATAGTCCGTTGATTCCAGAAAGGTGGCTCGTGCCGTGGCAACGGATGGAAGCCTGAGCTCCCGGCTGAGTGTCACAGCCGCATGGAACGCCGGCCCTGGTGTCAGCTCGACATAGAGGTCTTCGATCGAATCCCGGCGCCAGGCGATGAGAGCCCGGCTATCATCCGACACGATGGTCAATCCCGCTCGATGCCGGGCAACAGCGTCGATACAGTCGAAGGTCTGATCACAATGGCGCGCCGACAGAATCCGGCAGAGATTGGCATAGCCTAGAGGAGTCTTTGCCAACAGGACCGCACGATGGGACTCGTGAATCAGTTCGGCGCCGAGGATCGGCTTGAGCCCTGCGGCCCGTGCCACATCGAGAAAGCGAATCGCTCCATACAGTCCGTTCGTATCTGTGAGGGCGACGGCCTCTTGGCCCTGGCTGCGGACAGCGTGACACAGCGCCTCCAACGTCGGCACCCCATACATCGGCGAATAGGACGAATGGGTGTGCAGGTGGACAAACGGTGATCGCACTCAATGATTCCTCCCGTAGCGGATGACCTGCTCGCCGAAGCGGGCATGGAGTTGATCAAGCGCGCCGGCGAGCTTCCTGGCTCGATCCTGCCGTCGCTGTTCTTCCGCCGATCGCGCATCGAACAAGGCCATCTGTTCAGCATAGGCCGTCAGCCCGGTTGCACTGACCGTCATCTGCCTCAATCGAATCCGTCTTGTGAAGCACCGCTGGAAGAGCGACCAGAGCACAGGCGATACGTCATGTTCCCAACAGCTCTCCGGTGTGATCCGCTCACGCTTCGTCACTTCGATCTGATCGCTGTACCGAATCGACAGGGAGAGCGCGCCACAGACCCTCCGCTGACTGCGGAGGGTACGACAGAGCCGTTGCAGGGCATCCAGTAACCGTCCCCACAACAGGAGATCATCGACGGTGTCCGGCTCCAACAGAATCACTTCGTCGAGGCCCGGCTGAATCGACGGAGGCAAGACCGGCAGGTAGTCGATGCCATGCGCCCATCGGGAGACTTGACCGGCATAGTCACCCAGAACGACTTCCAACGCTTCAAGCGGACTCTCCGCCACATCCCCCAACGTGAGCAGGTTGAGATCGTCGAGCCGTTCGAGCACCGGCCTCATGCAAGGCCGGTGCAGACCCGGGAGCGTTCGCACGGCCAACGGGGACATGAAAACCCGCTCGGAACCATGCCGCACGTCGTAGAGTTCAGATGGCGCGACCAGCGAAGCCGCGGTCTGCGCCACGAGCTTGTTGCTCCCGACTCCGGCGACGCCGTCGAGGTGATACCGTGCCAGGACATCCTGCTGGACCTTTGCCCCCACATCACAGGCCGGGCCAAACAGCTTCCCGGTGCCGGTGACATCCAGCACGAATGATCCTGGTCGAGACGGTTCCCACAGGGGAGCATAGCGTCCGATGACACTGAGGAGCGCCTCGTCCGAGTAGCGGCCTCGCCTGGGATTTGGTGACAGAACATGGAGCGCAGGACAGACCCGCCGCGCGTGATCGAGTGACATGCCCACTGCCAATCCCTCCTGTTCAGCCTCAACCGAGACTTCACGGAGCAACGCCCGTGGCATGCTCAAGGGCGCAATTGCAACAGGTCGAGTCCTGAGCGTGGGATCGTGGAGGCGGGCGACAGCCACTTCGACGGACGGAATGCCGACACACACAATCTGCCGGTCCATGAGGACCTACTTCCTGAGATGACGAATGACTCCAACCACGATTCCTTCAATGTGAAAGGCATCGCTGTCCTTCACGACAATAGGCTTCATGGTGTCATTGGCGGGGTGAAGTTCGATGGTTCGGGCTTTTCGATGATAGATCTTGATCGTCGCCTCACCGTTGACCAGGGCGATCACCGTCTCTCCATTCCTGGCTGTGCTCTGCTTTTGGACGACCACGACATCACCGGGGAGAATGCCATCATCCCGCATCGAAATTCCCTTCACGCGAAGCGCAAAGGTCTCGCCGCGACCGACCATGCTCTTCGGAACTTCGACGCGCTCGGTCTGTGGAATGGGTTCTATGGGTTCACCCGCCGCGACCACACCGGACAGCGGGATGTGCGACGAATTCAGATGTGTGAGTGCCAGTTCGACAGCCGCAGGGATAGGACAGGTTCCGTCTTCATAGCGGATAATCGTGCGCCGATCACATTCGAGTCTATTGGCCAGCTCCGCCTGCGTCAGGCCAAGCTCGGATCGAACCTGTTTCAATTGTCTGTCTTGCATGTGACAAATTGTCACATTGTGATGGAGGCCCTGTCAAGACCTTGGAAGCACCGCCAATCGCGCCTTAACGTCTGACACTCCAATGTCTTCCTCGCCCCCCCATCCACGCCTCCGTCATCTCAGGAATGTTGGATTGGCCTCAGACTTTGCAGTACACTTCTCACAGCACTGTGGTGAGGGGATAGAAACGGAGCTGCCAAGCGGTGCCTGCATCGTCGTCTTTGAGTGCGAACCGTGCCGCGTCGTTCTTCGCCCAAACCAGCCCGGAGGGCGACGGAGATTGTCCTGAAAGCAGATTTGAGACCTCTTTTTAGACCCCGATGGTGTAACGATTTGATGAAAGGCTGGTGATCGATGCGGCATGTGTTCTGTGTACTACTGTTGGTTCTGGCCAGTGCGGCAGGCACAAGTCTACCGTCCTTTGCAGCGGCAAACTCTCTTGAGGAGGCGGAATTTGCGTATGAGCGCGGTGAGTATACACAGGCGGCCCGCCTCTTCAGTCCTCTGGCGGAGCAGGGAGTCGCATCGGCCCAGTTCTATCTGGGCTTGATGCATGAAAAAGGACGAGGAGTCCGGCAGGACTACCCCACGGCACTGACGTGGTTTCGTAAGGCGGCGGCGCAGGGCTACGCTGGTCCACAGAGCAATCTGGGCCTGATATACGAACGGGGCCGGGGCGTCCGGAAAGACCTGGTTCGCGCATTCATGTGGTATCACCTCGCCGGTGTGATGCTACCCGGCAATGACGGGAAGGCAGCCTTGGAGCGTCGAGACCAGCTGAGTTCACACATGACTGCCGCGCAGATCGAGCAGGCGCAGGAGCTGGCACGACGTTGTCAGCAGTCCCAGTTCAAGCAATGCGACTAGATCGGGATCCTTGCCGCGGGACAATGGATACACAAGAAGCCATTGAGCCCATCAACCGGAGAAGTGCGCCGAGAAACAGCCACCCGCTTTTGTCGGACTAGAAAACCAGCTCATTTTTCAGTACACTCGCCTCCGATCATTTGCCGATACGGCCCTGTTGTTTGGCACCGGCAGCTCGCAGCGACTATTGCGTATCCGTCATCGCTTGTTTCTGGAGTAGCATGGGACTTCTCAGTCGGCTCTTTAAAATACCGTCATTCGAAGGCGCGACGAATGCCCTGTTGGTTGAGCTGACCCTGCCTACCCTTACAGACGCTCAGCGCGCGGAGCTGAAAATCCGCGTCATCGAAGTCTTTCAAAAACTCGGCCCTCCCGATCTTTCTCCGGACGCTGCGCTGCTCGGTCTGAACCAGGCGTCGCGGCTCACCCAATTGAACTTCCTGGCACTCGCGATGGACGAACTGGGATTCGATCCGCCGCTCAAGAAAGAAATTCTCTTCAAAGTACCGGATCCGTTCGACCCTAAGCTGGCGGATGAGCATACCCTGCGGGCGGTCGCCCGGCGCTTGAAGTGGAAACATGGCATCGAGGTCGGGATGGCTGTAGAGTCGATCAGCTTCGATACATGGTAGCACCATACCCACGTGACATTGGCTTGACAGGCCTCAACCGCCTGGCTATTCTCCATCGATCGATACACTCTCTTTTGCAAGGAGTTTTCATGCGAATTTCTGCTGTGCGAACACTGTGTGCCGTGGGGCTGTCGGCTTTGGCATTCTTGATGCTTGCACCGATCAGCCAGGCCTCTGAGCCGTTCAAGATGGGCGTGGTGGATCCCCAGTCCGTCCTGGAAAAGTCAAAGGCCGGGAAGAAAGCGCTTGAGGGATTGAAAGAATATGTGTCCATCAGACAAAAACTGCTGGCCAAGGATGAAGAAGAGCTGCGCAATTACGAGAAACAGATCAAGGACCAGCTGCCCAAGCTCAGCGAAGCGGAGAAAAAAGACAAGGAAACGCAGTTCCGGGCAAAAATTCAGGACTACCAGAAGCGCGCGCAGGAGTTCAATCAAGACCTACAGAAGAGACAGAAAGAGCTCGTCGATGAATACATGAAGAAGATCTCGGTGGCCACCCAAACCACGGCTGAAAAGGGAGGCTTCTCGCTCGTCGTCGACAAAGGAAGCGAGCAGACCGTCAAAATCGTGATCTACAATAAAGACACCATCGATCTGACAGAACAGGTCGTCAAAGAGTTCGACCGGACGAATAAGTAACACCACAGGCGTGCCGGCCGGTTATTCGATAGGATAACCGGCCTCCCGCCACGCTCTGATCCCTCCGTCCATCGAGACCACATTGCCATACCCCATCTGCTGCAATGCGTCGGCAGCGAGCGCCGACCGAAACCCTCCACCGCAGTAGAGCACAATAGAGGCCTCTTTATCGGGGACGGCCGTCTCGATGTCGCGTTCGATAATCCCCTTGCCCAGATGCCGGGCTCCCCTGGCATGATCTTCGGCAAACTCATGATCTTCGCGGATATCAATAAAGTGAAACCGCTCTCCCCGGTCGAACCGGGCTTTCACTTCTGCTGGCGTGCATTCCTTCACCCGCTGTTTTACACACTCCACCAGCTGTAAAAACCCAGGATTGTGCTTCATCGTAACTCCTCTTCAGAATAATGCTGTTTGCTCAACCCCCGGACGGCGAAAAGTGTCGGGAATCGCGCCAGCCTCGTCATCCGTGAAACCAGTGCGCCGCTTGACCACACTGAACAATTGCTCGATCATATCCCAATAGACCCCTGTCCCCGCATGCCGTCTAAAAAACTCGCCGTCGGTCATCGCGCCTCCCCTCACCTCACGCAGTCGAGCAATGATTTTTCCGATCCGATCGGGAAACGCTGCCTGCATACGCTCCAAAAACACCGGCTCAACACTACCGGACAGTCTCAGCAAGGTCGCACCAGCCGTCCTGGCCCCCGCTTGATACGCGCGCTCCAATAACACAGGAAGATCGCCATCGTTCAAACCCGGAATCACAGGCGCGATCGAAATGCCCGTTGAAATTCCCGCATCCGCCAGCGCTTTCATGGCTTCAAACCGCTTGGCGATCGACGGCGCATGTGGCTCCACCTTGCGGGCGATCTCGTCCGAGGAAAAGGGAATGCTGAAGTACACACGAACCCATGCGTCCTGATTCAACCGTCTCAGCACATCAAGATCCCTCAGCACTAACACGCCCTTCGTGATAATGCCGACAGGGTTCCGATAGTCCGCGCACAATGACAGACAGGCTCTGGTCAGGCCATACGCGGCCTCCAACGGTTGATAACAATCCGTATTCCCTGAAAAAACAATCAGCTCTCCCTGCCATGACGGTTTGTCGAATGCCCTCCGCAACAACAGCGGCGCATCCTCCTTGACGATAATCTTACTGTCGAAATCCGTTCCGGCGCCGAAGCCCCAATACTCATGCGACGGCCTCGCAAAGCAATAGGCGCAGGCATGGAAACAGCCCCGGTAGGGATTCACACTCCAGCGGAACGGCAGGTCCGGGCTCTCGTTACGGCTCAAGATTTCACGAGTCTGATCTTCATAGACCATCACCGTGGCTCGAGAAGCCGGTTCCAGCAATTCCCGATGGTGAGAATCATACGGGTTCGGGGGATTTGAAATGACACGCATGGCCCATCCTGCCCCGAAGCCCGGTCACTGTCAAATCCCTTCGGGGGCTCGATTTACCTCGACGGGCGGGCAGCGGTTTCGTTGACTCTCCCCAACTCCGATGCTAGATTCCAGACGCTTTTTGAAGGGTGATTCATGCACGATCCAAAATATCTTCGGGACAATCTGGACTTCATTCGCACGTCGTTGGGACGGCGCGGACAGGATGTGGCTTGGGATGCTGTTCAGAAGCTCAGCGACGAACGGCGGACCTTGACGACACAGGTCGAACAATTGAGGTCTGAGCTCAAGAAAGGCTCTGACGAGGTCGCGCGGCTCCGCCGGGCCAAAGAACCGGCCGAAGCTGCCATGGCAGCCATGAAAGGGCTGGGCGACCGCATCAAGGAGGTTGAAGACAATCTTCGGGGAGTTGAGGAAGCCCTGAGCGACCTTGCACTCCGGATCCCCAACCTTCCCCATCAGACGGTTCCACTCGGCAGCGATGCCTCCGACAATGTCGAGGTCCGTCGATGGGGCACGATCCCATCCTTCACGGCTCCAGCCAAACCACATTGGGAAATCGGGGAAGCGCTCGGCATTCTCGACTTTGATCGCGCAGCCAAGATCGCCGGAGCCAGGTTTGCCGTTCTCAGCGGCGCGGGGGCGCGTATGGAGCGGGCACTGATCAACTACATGCTCGATCTGCATACCGGCTCTCATGGATATCGGGAAGTCCTCCCCCCGTTACTGGTCAATCGACGGACCATGACCGGGACCGGCCAACTACCCAAGTTTGAGGACGATCTCTTTCGCCTGCGGGATGAAGATTATTTCTTAATTCCGACTGCCGAAGTCCCGGTCACCAATCTCCATCGCGAGGAAATCCTGAGCGAAGACCGCCTGCCCATTCGCTATACCGCGTATACTCCGTGCTTTCGACGCGAAGCAGGATCCTACGGAAAAGACACCCGCGGCCTGATCCGCCTCCATCAATTCAACAAAGTAGAGCTGGTCGCCTTTTCCACTCCCGATCGCTCCTACGAGGAGCTGGAGCGGTTGACCGGACATGCCGAATTCATCTTGCAAAGTCTGAATCTGCCCTATCGCGTCGTGACCTTGTGTACCGGCGATATGGGATTTTCCGCCACGAAGACCTATGACATTGAAGTGTGGCTACCGTCCCAGGGACAATATCGAGAAATTTCGTCGTGCAGTAACTTCGAATCCTTTCAAGCCAGACGGGCAAACATCAAGTATCGCCCGGCTGGCGGGAAAAAAGATGCGAAGGCTGAATTCGTCCATACATTAAACGGTTCCGGCCTCGCGGTCGGGCGAACGCTGGTCGCCATTCTTGAAAACTTTCAACAACCGGACGGATCGGTATTGATTCCCGAAGCGCTTCACCCGTATATGGGGGGGATAAAGAAGATCCAACCTTGGCCTGATGGTTCATAGCTGTCTGCAGCGAGCACGCATGGTGCGGAGGGGTGACGGAGCGGTCGAACGTGCCGGTCTTGAAAACCGGAGATGGGGTAACTCATCCGCGAGTTCAAATCTCGCCCCCTCCGCCATATGTTGCCTCTGTTAGTCTCTGTCACATGGCGGACGTATCGTACATCCTGCTCGCGTGAAACCTCTGCAAAGAGACATGTTCGTCTGTCCGCAAGCGGAGGCGCATGAAGATTTTACAAACATGCTGGCATTGGTTTTGGCGGCAGAGCAGGCTGAATAAGATCATCACTCTCGGGCTCTTCGCCGTTGCGGTTCCGTTTGTCCTCCCCACGGTCGTGTCCTGGTTCAGACCAACGATCATCAAGGTGGGGGTCGCGTTCTACACCTATGAACGTGCCTCTCTCTCTGAAGGCACGACCACGACCTATTTTTTCGAGAAGCGGAATCTGGTCACAAATTGCAGTCTGCGCCGGATTGAAGAGACACAACCAAAGGGGCAAGCCCCAATAGCCAATCCGCAATCATGGGTGATCCTCAAGCTCTTGCTGGAAAATGCCTCGGACCAGCCTATTACAGATCTTCGTCTGGGCGTCAGATCGCCGGCCCTGAGTCCTGCAACACAGCTGCTCACCTCGCCGAATGTAGACGCGACGGGCCACATGGATACGCCCTCACGCGACACCAGGCCTGCGTACATCATTTCCATCGCTGCCATCGCCCCCGCAACCTCCACTGTCATTAGTTTGCAAACTCCAATCGACGATCGTCTACGACGATTTATCTATGAAGACCACCGGACAGTGACAGTTCAGGTGCCCTTTGTATCGGCAGACCAGTTTCGGGAATACCCACCGATTGTCGCCCGTACGAATGCGATTAAAATTTTGAATCGGGAGGGACTCTTGCGGACCGGAGACGGCAGGGAAGCCGATGAGACACTGACCACGACGCTGATGCAGCCCGATGATTCCGGTGCAAGCAATAAAGTCACACCATATCAGCTACTTCCAAAGTCTCGCACATGTTCTGAAGGGGAGGCAGGCGTGTGGTAGAGATCCGCTATCTGCCTCAATCGTGATGGTCAACACCCTAGACTTTCAGCAATTCATACCCCGCTTTCGTTGGGTAGTTTTACCTGCCTAGAGGTATAGCAGAGACACCATTATTTATATTATCCTCCATCCCGTCGCTGATTTCCTTCAACGGGAAGAATGGCATGTCATTTCAACTCCACCGTCAAGTCGCGATCAACTGTATTCTTTCCAGAGGGAGTGAAGGTCTTCAAGGAGAAGGCTGCGTATATGACCTCTCAACCCCTCTCCAGCCGACGGCGGCTGCCGATACGTTGCAGCCCGGTGATCTTATCAAGCTCCACCTCTGGATACCCGATGAAGATTCCCGCATCTCTGTTAATTTAGCGGAAGTGCAATGGGTGAAACCCAATTGCATCAAAGTCGATCTTCTCACTGTTGATCCTCCAGACCGGACTCGGCTCAATCAGTTTACCGCTTCGCAAAACACGTTATCCCGTGCCGACAACGCCACGAGCCAGGTCCTCATCTGGTTTTAGCCTCGATTTCACGCCAGCTTATCACCCCTTCGACTAGGCTCAGGACGGGGAGCGAGTCAAACCATATCTCGGCAAGAAAGATGCGGGCACACTCCTTCCATCTTGCGTTCACAACATACGAATGACGACGTGTTGAACCATACACCCCAATTGGCGGATCCAGCGCGTACTCGTGGCATGAACTGATTCAGACCGCACGCGCCAGCGGACCACCTATCCCCCCTTTCGTCTAATCCGACGCTACATCTACGGTATTTGCAATCCGCTTCATGCAATTTACTCTGCACACATGCAATCGAAGCGACTCAAGTGTCATTCAGCTTTCAGACGGGACATTGCAAAAGGTCATCATCGCTGGAGGACTGATAATGCAAAAACAGTTGGGCAGGATAGGAACCGTCAGACATCGATACGCAGAGCCACAGGCTCATGATTCAGGAGGAATAAGACTCGACGTGCCCTCAGGTCCCTGTGTAGCCCGAAAAAGCCAGGTTTGCATGTCCACCCCGGCCGGTCCCCCTGCCCTCAAAAGAACGGCAACTCCTGAGAAGCACAATGTTGTCAACTCACGCTCCGCCCCTCTCGCGCTGCCAGAGAAGGAGGCTTCTGTGCTCAGCACGGCCGGGATCGCTGCCATCGACGAACCAGCAACGACTTTGGAAACGTATCGAGAGTATGACATGGGGGAAACGCAGGACATCTCCGAGATCATGACCATGCCGTCTGTCGCGTGGCAGGCGTGGCGCGCGTATCGAACACACTCACGGGAAAGAGAAAGCACCATACAGATGCTGGCGCTTAGCTGCGTCCTGCGCCCGGGTGATGTCGAACTTCGCTACACCACTCCCCTTCCAAAAGTCGGCGTCTGCGTTGGAGCTCCGGATACTCAAGGTTCCCACGACATGGAATTCTCACTCTACCTTGAACCATCGACCGGCGGTATGCGGGCGCGAGGAACGCAAGTACTCCGCTGGTTGCGACATCAATGGACTACCAGCTGCATGCCGCTAGTGCGGAGAGGTGTGGCAGCGGGAAGGCGATGGTGGATCCTTTTGATCGCCCAAGTCTACAAAGCCAACTCCGGACAGCAACAAGAGGCGGAGTCGGACGCAATCATCCGGCTTCTGAAGACCCAACGACTGCAGCCCTGGTAAGACATCATCGCCGCTAGTTATCCGAAAACCTGGCAGCGTTGGCCGGAAAGAAGCACCGGCGGTATCGCGCCGGGGCTGAAACCATACCATTGTCACACACCCCTGCCACGCTGAGAAATCAGCAGACCGCGACAACCCTGCTGTTCACCGTAATGAGCCCTGCCGACACACAGCGAATGTAGAATGTCTCCGCGTACACCGGCCCATACAGCCATCCCCCCTTTCGTTTAATTTCATACTACCTCTACGGTATTTCCAGTTCCCTGACATACGTTTATTCTCCCGTTATGCAATCCGGCACATCCGAGCGCCGTTTCGACTTTCACATGCGGAATCATGCGACTGCTTCACTGGAGGACTGATTATGCACAAGCAGCTCGGCAAGATCGGAACAGTCAGGCGGGAGATTCATGGGAAGGCCTGCGCATTCTGCGGGGGATACACCTACCAACTTATCCTTCGCGGACCCGGCCTGGAGGAAGAGTCCAGTCTGTTCGCCCGATGTAGCCGATGCCATCGCCCCCGAAACGTCGATGAGAGTTTCGGGACAGTCTTATGGATGTAATCTGACCGACTGGAGAAGGAGGTGGACCATGCCCCTTAAAATCTGGCGTGCATATCGGCTGCGTCTGCAGCAAAAGCGGAAGGCTATGCAGATGCTTGCCATCAGCGGAGTCGTTCGGCC
>MSXM01000116.1 GCA_002083565.1 Nitrospira sp. ST-bin4
CGCGCAAAGACCGGGATCTTCTCCATCCGGCGCAAGGCCTCCTCGGTCCACGCAATCGTGTATTCTGCCTGGGTATCGATCGGCGGCACATACTTCCGATTCGAGATGAGCACATTGCAGGGCGCGCTCCGGAGAAGATTTTCGGTGTTGCTGCCGATGTCCATATCTTCGTCGCTATGGACGCCGATACGGCCCACAATCAGCAAGGCCGGAACGTCTTTCCGCACGTATTGAATGATCTTCTCGAAAGCCTTGCCGTCGAGCAAGGTGGTTTTGACGTCGGTTTGCTCAGCCTGCGCAATTTCACGCGAGATATCGAGGTGCGACTGGTAGATCTTAGCCAAGCCGCTGTCGATAATTTCCTCGTGCAGCTTTTCCTGTTCCTTGAAACGGAAGACTTTGCCCGCCTCCTCGTTCAACACGCCGGAAATGCTGTGGAACGCCGCATAGTGGAAATAGGGGTCGAACGCCGCAATCGCTTCCACCGGCATGTTTAGGGCTTTGCCGAGTTGAAGTCCCGTCATCAGGCCGCCGAAAGAATAGGGGCTGCCGTCCACGGCTACTACGATCTTGCCGGTCGTCATCGGCTGAGTGTTCTTGATGATCAGCATATCGGAGTTGCGCACGCGGCGGACCACACGTTCCGTATTGCTGCCGATGACGCTGTCCTTCACTGCGCCGACACCCAGCGCTCCCATGATGACAAGCTCGTATCCGTTGGTATTGATGTCTTCGGCCAGGACTTTCCAATTCCGACCCTCGAGCGATCGGCGTTCGATCGGCAGATTGGCTTCATTGCATTTCTTGTCGACGTAGTCGAGATAGGAATCTGTAATGATCTGAAGCCCGCGGGTGATCAGCGAGTCGTGAATCTGACGTTGGCGGTCGAGTTCCTTCTCGTCGTGGTATTCCTCGGGCAGGCCCGCTTCCATCTGTTTGAAGCGTTTGTCGTGCATCTTGGCGGCATAGACATGGCTGCCGACAATCTTGGAGCCAAATGCCTTGGCCATATGGACGCCGATGTCTACGGCCGTATTGGAATGATCGGAGTTATCAACCGGGATATAGATAGTCTTATACATGGAGGCGCCTCCTTAGGGCGCTATCATGAGACAGGCGAAACGCCACAATCGTGTGAAAAACCAAATAGTTGACGTGCTAACAGAACCGTAAAGAATGCGGATGATAGCACTGGCTTGAACTAGAATGCAAGAAGGTGAAGAGCCTAATGGTCAGAGGATATACCTCATGGCAAGAATGGGAGGCATTCCCTGCTCCCTGCCCGATGATCACCGACGAGCGGCTTGACTAACTGGCTGACGTTACGCGTGGTTCCCCCGTCTGTGAGGGAGTGGAGGAGGGCCGGCGTGACCGGAGAATGTCTTCAATCGCCAGTAATGCGTCTCGTCCCGAGTTGCCTTCGATGCCTTTGCTCAAGTTCTTGTCCGCATACGAAGACCTTTCTGTACCGGATTGAGAGAGAGAACCGGTCCATTTTCTGGGGTCTCGACTGCCTTGTTTCTTTTCCCAGGCGCGCAGACAGGCCTTGGCGATGATGCTGTTGAGCGGTGCCGGGTTATACAGCAGTTTTCTGATGCTGGTTGGAGTCAACATCAGGGGGTTATACCCGGCCGACAGGTACCCTTCTTCGAGTAATCGATGTTCCAGATCCGTATTGGGCTGGATGCCCAGGAAGAACATCAAGGGGAAGACCCGCTCCTCACCCAGGATCGAGGCGACCATCTTGTAGGAGTCCACGCTCTGGAGCAGGCTTTCTTCCGTCTCTTTCGGGCTATTGAGTGAGTAGTTCAGAATGACTTTGCCCCTGAAGCCGGCCTCAGCCAAATAACGACAGCCGTCATAGAGTCGTTCCAGCTTGAACCCCATGTGGAGGTTGTTCAGAACCTCTTGCGAGCCGGATGTGATGGCGACCTCTAAGTCTCCGACGCCAGAGCGGACCATCAGCTTGGCCAATTCCGGCGTAATCAATGATGTTCTGATGTAGCCGGACCACTCGATATCGAGTTTCTCGGAAAGAATCCGCTCAAGGATCTCCGTGCATTGCGGATAGGCTTCTTTCCCGGTGATGAATTGCGCATCGGTAAACCAGAACCGGCGCGTTCCCCATTGATGGTAATGCTGTGAAATGTCTTTGACCACCATCGCCGGGGGCCGATAGCGAACCCGCTTGCCTTCGATGTAGGGATAGAGGCAGAAGGCGCAGTCATAAGGGCAGCCGCGCTTGGTTTGCACCCCGATGGATTCGTTCTGATATTCTCGATATTGGGGGAAAATTGAGGTGAGATAGGGGAGATCGACCGTTTGAGCGTCGAGCAAGGCTGGTGAGCCTTGATCCCCCTTTCTGACGGCATTCCCCTCCTTGATGATATAGCGTTCGTCTTCGATCGAGCGGCCTTCAATCACCTTCAATATCGCGTCTTCGCCTTCCCCCAGCAGGCCGATCGTGCCTTCTGGAAGCTTTTCGATCAGTTGATCGGCAAACGCAGTGAAGGCTCCGCCACCGATCATAATCTGCGCCTTGGGGAACTCCTTGCGGACCAACCAGGGATACGACAGGATCGTATAGATGTGACTGTAATACCGGTAGAGCTGTTTTACTCCCGCGAACGAGGCAGCGATCCGCTTCAGCGGGTTGCTGGCAAAATAAAAATTGAACGCATGTTCCAGCGACGAATCGCCTTCGTGAGGCGAAAAGATCTGGATGTCGCGCCAGGAAAAGCAGACGAGATCCGGCTTGAAGTCGGCAGCCGCATCGCGAATGGCCTGGCTCCGTTGCGGCACAGGAAACAGCGACAGATCGAGGATGCGCTGCCGTACTTCCGGCTTCCGCCGGTGGATGAAGTCCGCCAGATAAGTAATCCCGATGGGATAGACCTTCTTGCAGGGGAGGAAGATATAGAGAATGGAATTCATAGTGGTTGCTTCGTGAGGGGTAAGGCGTAAGGGGTGAGGGGTGATGAAATGCTTTTTGTCGCCTTACGTTGCACGCCTAACGCCTTACGGCTATTTCGTTGCCACATGGATCGCGACGATCCCGCCGGTCAGGTTCTTGTACGACACCTGGCTGTAGCCTGCCTCACGCAAGATCTGGCAGAGCCGTTCTTGATCCGGGAACGTACGGATCGATGCCGGGAGGTATTCGTACACGCCCGTCTTATCCCGCGCCACTTTCGTGCCGATCCATGGCAGGAGTTTGAACGAGTACCAATCGTACAGGGCTCGCAACCAGCCGAACACCGGGCGTGAAAACTCCAGACAGATGAAACGGCCTCCCGGCTTCATGACCCGGCGAATTTCGCGTACCGCTTGTGGAAGGTTGCCGACATTGCGCATGCAGAAGCCGGTGGTGACGGCATCGAAGGTATTGTCGGCAAATCCCAAATGTTCCGCGCTTGCCTGCAAGCAGGTGATTTTGCCGGTCAGTCCTCTACCGGCCACTTTTTTAAGGCCTTCCGCCAACATGGCATAGTTCAGGTCGGATGCCACCACACGTCCGGTTGCACCCATCCGTGGCTCAACCAGCAGCGCGAGATCCGCCGTACCGGCTCCGACATCAAGGGCCGTACCTTGTTCAACCGGAGTGACAAACGAGGCGGCGATTTGTTTCCAGCGGTAATGGAGTCCGAAGCTGAGGAGCGTATTATTCAGGTCATAGACGCCGGCGATGGAGGTGAACATCCGCTGCACGGC
>MSXM01000033.1 GCA_002083565.1 Nitrospira sp. ST-bin4
GTTTCGAGTTTCTGGTTGCGAGTTTCAGGTTGGAAGATTTCACCAAAAGAACCCACACATTAAGCCATACCTCTCTTCCGATTCCAATCACCAGCCATTCTTCCCCTCACCATTCACGCCTCACGCCCTACGTCCCCCTGAAAACAGAAAGGCCGAATCCCGTTTCGGGGATTCGGCCTTTCTTGAAGCTGACGGCTGTCAGCTCACGCTCTCTGACCTAGTACTGCATCTGCAAGGCCACGTGGAACGAATCGACCTTGTTGCCTGCAGCCGTTGTGTCATAGTTAGTGAGGCCCTTGGTGGTGATGTCACCATACCGGCCGTAGGCAGAGATACGGGCATTGTGGCCAGCAATGATGTAATTCACACCATATTCAAATTCCTGCCGCATGGCGCTGTACCGGGGATCGATGCTGGTGAACCGGACATAGGGCTGGAACCGTCCGATACCGACCTGCTGCGGGATCAGGTACAAGCCATACACGGTCCAGGAATCGCCGTTAAATACGCCGAAAGTGTTGCTAGTGAGTGAAGAGATATTTCCAGCTGCTGCAGTTCCGTAGTTCGCGAAGAACCGCTTGAATTCTCCATTGAACGTAAACACGCCCATGTTGTTCGGGAGCAGCTTTTCAACCAACAGATCCACGGAAACACCGGTGAAGTCACTCGTCCCCAGCGTGGGGGAACCGGCGCCATCCTTCTGATGTTGCACGTTACCTGCGATCGCCACAATGTCGCCGGCCGTTCCGTAGTAGGTACCGGAGGTGTAGTAGCCGGGATTGTCTTCATCGTTCAACAGGTTCCACTGCAAGCGCCCCGTGTACATCAAGCTGCTGCCTGTATTGGGTCCGCCCCGCACACCGGTTGAAACTGCTGCGGCATACAATAGATGTGTGCCGAATGGATGGAACTTTCCGAAGAAGACCGCGCCGTTGTCACGACCATAGAGCCCGCCCTGTCCGTTGACAGACCCGGTGGTCCCGCCTGGGAAGTTCCCGCTCTGATCTGCCGGGAAGAACGGAGTCCTGAAACCATCGAAGGTTGCATGGTAGAACGGACCGTTCAACTCACCGCGCTCGCTCGGCATGAGGGTACGGCCGAACCAGATGTTGAACTTTTCATCGAATTCGAACTTTCCGATCGCATCGAGCAAGCCGATGTTGGAATTACCGGCAAAATGACCGCCCCCTCCACCGACGTTGCAGTTGAAACAGTCGGTGTTGAAGGTGAACTTCACGTACTTATGGATCGATCCGTTGATGTAGATACGAGCGTTATCGATTTTGAAATCGTTGCTATAGTGCCCGGCCGGCGATGCACCTTCGATTGCATTGAAACTTGAACGAATACCCATGCCGACGGAAATCCACTTGTCGTCATCGGCCTTGATCGTCCCACCGGCATAGACACCGGTCGGCGTGGACACAGTCCCAGCCACCAGTGCCGTCATGGCGCCAGCAACCAAAAACTTCCTCCACAACCTTGTTAGTTCTACCTTCATTATGGCAGCCTCCCTTGTGAAATGAAGTGATAGAAACGCGTGCCTGAACTCCTCGAACCCTACAAAACACTGAATGATCGGCTGAATCGTTATCATGAATTATTTCTAATACAGCGAAGTCGGGCGGAGTATGCCCAAAGAACAATGAGATAGCAAGAAAATTTTCTATTTTTATCCTGGAACGGGCTCCCCCCCCAGGAACGAGGGCGCGCAATCAAGCTTCATGCCAAAACCGGCGGGGGCTTATACGTAGAACGGGCGGGACCGGTCATCGACCAATCCCGCCCTTTCTGGAAATCCTCTACTCTCACAACAGGTCGAACTCAGCCAGTTTCCCGGCGTCCTGATCGAACGTAATCGTGCGCTCGCAGCCACGCTCGCGATTCACAGTCCCCAACAGACAATCTGAAAAATCAGCTTTGCCTTTTTGGTACAAACGAAACGCCGTCCAGGCTGTCTGCACATCCTCGACTTGGAATTGCGCAGTTCTGAAGACCTTCTCCAAGACTCCGATGATCGTCTCTTTGGAGTATCCATACGCGCTCTCCAGCACCCAGACCAGCTCACAGAGCACGATCCGATTGATGAACGCGGGGCTCTCGCGCGTGCAGTCTCTGGCAATCGCCTCTGCGGCGATCTGCGCTTGATCCGGATTATCTCTAACCAAGTACCGAACTAACACATTCGTATCCAGACCGATCACCGACGGCCTCCCCGTTTGCGAACGGCCTGCGCCATTTCTTCCAGGGTGACCGGTTTTGCCGGAGGCTTCAACATACCGGCCAACTCTGCAACATCGACGGTCGCCGCCAGCACCACAACCCGCCCATCTTCATCTGTTACAAATTCCACTCGATCCCCCGGTTTCAAATGGAGATGCTCCCGGATTTCTTTTGGGATCGTTGTCTGGCCCTTACTTGTCACCGTTGAAGTCGGCATGCCAGCACCCCCTTACTTTATTGAACTTTCCTTACACTATGGCAATGGGGACCAAAACGCAAGCCACCATATGCTTTCCAGATGAAGCGGCTCCGTCCAAACTCGCGATTGCGCACGGTAGGGGTCGGCTCAAAACTGAAAGGCGGGACCGGTCATCGACCAATCCCGCCCTTGTAAATCATCGTACCTGATCTTACTTGTTTGGCTGAGGCGTATAGCGCAGATAGGGTTTCACGGTCGTGAAGCCTTTGGGAAAGAGCGTCTTGGCCTCTGCGTCATTGACGGCCGGTGTGATGATGCAGTCCTCCCCTTCTTTCCAGTTGGCCGGCGTCGCCACCTTGAACTTCGACGTCAGTTGAAGCGAATCGACGACGCGCAGCAGTTCATCGAAATTCCTTCCACAAGAAGCGGGGTAGGTCAGGGTGAGCTTGACCTTCTTATCGGGCCCGATGATGAACACCGACCGCACCGTCATGTTATCGATGGCGTTTGGGTGGATCATGTCATAGAGGGTGGCCACCTTCTTATCGGGATCGGCGATGATCGGATAATTCATGGTCGTGTGTTGTGTCTCATTGATGTCTTTGACCCAGCCCTGGTGAGAGTCAAGCGGATCGACGCTGACCGCAATGACCTTGACCCCCCGCTTCTTCAACTCCGGCATAATTTTGGCTACCGTCCCCAACTCCGTCGTGCAGACAGGCGTAAAGTCTTTCGGATGGGAAAACAGGATGCCCCAGCCGTTACCGAGCCATTCGTGAAAATTGATCGTCCCCTCCGTGGTCTCCGCCGTGAAGTTCGGCGCGTCATCTCCCAATCTGATCGCCATGATGCCCTCCGTCTGATTGTTATTTTGCGAGAAGATGGAACCGTACGTCGCTCCTCTCAATGACCGTTACGATACTGTGCTGCCCGGGGTGAGCGCAAGAGGCCTCATGGGACTGTCGCCCTTCCCCCAGGCGACTGTCCCCGTCACCTACCGGGACAGGCACCGGCAATGCCGGAGCCAGTCCCCATCCGCGTCTCGCACGTCGCGCTAATCTCGCTCGTCCCGCAAGTCTCGCTTGTCCCGCTCGTCCCGCTCAAGCTTCTTGCCCGCCAAACCGATAGAGCCTCCAGAACCCCTCAATGGGAGCATCTGATATGACAGACGCATCAAGAACGTCCCTCCGTATTTCGAATGATCCTATGTACCTGATGCTCCGCGAAGGCTGTATCAAAGAGTTCAACGTCAAGAAGGCCGCCGGAGACAAGTGCGACCTGCGGGGATGCGACCTGCGGGGATTGGATCTCAGGGGATTGGATGCGGCCGGGCTCGATTTCCGCGATTGCTACTTCCGGCAAAGCGACCTGCGCGGTGTGGACATGAGCAAAGCCAATTTGGACGGCGCCAGTATCAATGCCTGCAAGATCTCAGGCTGCCTGTTCCCATCCGAGCTGACTGCACCGGAAATCGAACTATCCCTCCTGCATGGAACCAGAATGCGGTATGCGGTGAAGTAGGGGGACTGGCTCCCGCCGCAGGCGAGGTGCCTGTCCCGGCTCGAACGGGGACAGACCCCACGCGAAGACGCGGGGAAGGGGGTCAGTCCCCTTAACCGGCTCCCAGCGCCAGCTGTGTACGCACCAGCTCATGGCCTGGATCGGCAGCGCCCGCCTCCAGGAGAAACACCCGCCCGTTCCCCAACTTCCCACTTTCTAATAGACGCGTACGAACGGCTTCGCCGCGTTCCATGGCGAGAAATTCCAGATCAGCATCGGCAACAGGGATTTCGGCGAGCACGCGCTCCTTCATCTCTTCGGCTGACGGAGGTGTAGACTCGGCCTGCTCAGCTGTCTTCCCTGACACGCCGGCCTGTTTGGCCTGTAGCTCAGCGAATAGTTCCGCTACAAACCGCTGCTCCTCCTCTGCAGAAACCTCCTCCGGACCCACCGGCTTTCCACGCTCACGCCGTAGCTTTGTCACCAGCCGATCCATCAACTTGCGCCTCCGCAATGCCGCGCCATCAACCACAGCATCGGTTGTTCCCTTGATATCAAGCCGCAGGCCGGCCCGCTCATCGAGCGCCTGTTCCAGCAATGCCAGTTTCTTCACTTCATCGTCTGCCAACACCGCGCTGCCGGGTTGAAACTCGACGAATTGCAGATCATCCCCGCTGCCCCCGCCCGGCACCAGTTTGCCCAATAATGAAAACGGCGAGGCAACCACCTTTCCAAGCAGATTGAGCAAGGTCGAAATTACAACCCTGCCGTATTTGAAATCCGGATCGGCAAGATTGCCCCGAATGGGCAGATCGACCGCGATCAACCCCTTGCGATCTTGCAACAGCGCCACCAACAGAGGAACGGGCAACGAGGTGGCATCCGGGCTTTCAACCTTTTGCCCGAACGTCAGCTGATCGATCGACACCAGGTTTTCCGCCTCAAGTACCTGCTGCGAGACTTTGTATTTCAGGTCGAGGGAGAGCTTGCCTTTCGACAAACCGTACCCGGCATATTTTCCGCTATAGGCGCCGGCTGAGGTCACATCCATCCCTTGCAGCGTGATCACCAGATCGGTAAAGGCGTCCTCGCTCAGTGGATTGATCTTTCCCGCAATTTTCAGCGGCGCGGCATGGTCGATCCTGCCGGCCAAATCCACATCAGCCTTTTTGATCTGCTTGGATGAGAGCCCCTTGATGGTTCCGCCGAAGTCCGTTACCCCGGTTTTCACCGGCGGCACCACGGACAAGTCGCGAAAGATCGCCGTCGCCTTGACCAGCCTGACCTGATCGATGATGATCGTGAGCGGATCAGTTTTGGCCGCCGATTTCCGGCTGTCCTCCTTTGCCGGTTCTCCCTGGGCGTCACCAGGCGGAGATGCCACGAGCAGCTTCGACAGATTTAATGAGCCGTCCGATTCCATGACGGCCTGGACCGCCGGTTCCTGCCACAGAATTTCGCCGATCCGTACCGTTGTCGGCTCGACATCCAACGCCACCCGATTAAACGCCAGCGATTTCCACGAACCCACATCCTCGAATGCTTTCCGATCGGTAACCAGGAGCTGATTGACAGCGAGATTGCCTTGAAAGCGAAGCATCGGGCCCTTGGGATGTTCCTTGGCATACTGGACCGATCCGTTGAGATCGATCGCGCCCTCTCTCACATCGGCATCCAGGAATCGGTCGAGGTAGGGCTGAAAGGGATGGATGGCGATTTGTGTGATTTTTATCTCCAAGTCGGCCTTCATCGGCTCGATCCCAACCAGCCCCCGCACATCCACGTGGCCGGTCCGGTTCAGTTTCAAGGACAGGCCGACGGGCAGCGGCTTTGTGAACGGAATCCGCACGTCCTTTACGGTGACGTCCAGCGCATCTACCTCCAGCACCCCCGGCGTCGTCAGCGTACGATCCTCAAACTTTGCTTGATAGTTTTTAATCTCAACCACATCGACGCCTACGGTCCAAGGCTCAGACGCCGTCTTTTTGTTCGCAGATACAGGTTCCGTCGCCTTCTCCCCGCTGCTCCCTGCAGGGGCAAACAACTGTTGAAGATTGACCACGCCGCCGGCATCCATCCACGCATCGAATCGCGCATCCGCGGTATGCACCTTCTCAACCCGTATGGAACGCTTCTCCAGATCGAACTGGATTCCCTCTACATCGGCCACAGGGATGCTCACGAGCGGCTCCGGCAAGCCCCGTTCCCCGATGGCCAAACCACGGATGGCAAGCTTGCCGCCTTTTACCGTGGCGCGAGGGGCCTGCCCCCGCAAATCGAAGTGATACATCGCCGACAGCGCAAGCTCACCCTGCTGCATGTCGAATTGAAAGCGGTCCTGCACGGCCTGATAAAGCGTCTTGAGTTTCACTCCGGACAAACTCACCTTCCCGTCGGATTCCAGCGGCTCCAACGAGACCGTCCCTTCCCAGGCCAACGCCTCGCCCTTGCCCACCTCAGCCGTAAACGCATAGGCGTTATCGCTGCCTTGCGTCGTACTGAAATTCCGTAGCGAGATATGAATGGGCACGATGTCCATCGAAATCGGCTTCGCTTTGGACTCATCCCTGAATTCCACAATGCCGTTGTTGATCTCGAATAACTCGATTTCCAGCGGCATCATCCGTTTGGGCTCGCCCGTCGCCGTCTCAACGGGCGCCGCCGCCTTATCCGAGGAAGGAACCAAACCCAGCAAGTTCAGCTTCCCTTCACGATTCACCCTGGCCGCCACGAAGGGCATGACCAGCCGGATCTCATCGAATCCCAGTGTCTGGAAAAACAGTGTTGTCGCACGCAGATTGACGACAAATTCTTCGAATCCGATGATCGGCGTCTGGTCCTGCTCACGCACCTCCAAGCCGTTCAAGCGAAGAGCCAGCGTGAACGGATTGAACGCAACTTCACGCACGACGACAGGGCGCTGAAGCTGTTCTGACGCGGCAGGGACCCCGTATTCTTTAATGAGATAAGGCAGCAGGACAAATCCGACCAGTGCGTAGAGACCCACCAGTCCCACCACAAGACCAGCGAGGAGGCGAGGACGAATCAATCGAGGCATGTGCGATCACACTCTTGGAAGACTGAAATTGAGAAGAGAACTATAGGTGACGCATCCTTTCAATGTCTACAGGCAGTCGGCCTCTGCACACACGAGAGGAGCCTGGGCATACTTCTCAACAGATGTACACCCTTTCTGTAGAGCTGCCGGGTGGAACAGGACAGGTACCCGGCAGAAACTCTCACCCAGTCGGCAAATCCTTCCTCACTGGCCGGTCCCAAAACTCATAACCGCTTCAATCTATTACATCTATTCAAGCCAAACTCGTTGGCACAGATGTTGAGCTAGAGCACCTCGACTCTCCTTCTTGTGACGTATCCACTGAGGGGCTGAATATGAGCGACTGGAGCTGGTTGGGCGCGAGCTGGGATCTGCTGGGCCGTGACATGGCCTTGATCGGTGGCTTTCAGAGTCCGCTGCTGAGTTGGATCGGGGCCGGCGGAATTCTCCTTTTGTGCCTATGGCACAGCGCCTTTCTCATTCACGGCACGTTGCAAATCCGGCAGGTCATTGCCCGCCTCCACCCGGCCGTCGCCCGCCTCGCCTCCGCGCGCCACCACACGTCCCCGGAATGGATCCTGCTAGCTCATGCAAGCAAGAAGCAGCAGCAACGCGCTCAGACGCAGGGCGCCCGGCGCGATCTGGACGATCTCCAGGAATTGGACCGTATTATGCGAACCGAGCAGACCGTGGCGGACGACTGGCTCTCCTATCGCAAGACGTTTGCGGTGGAGCAGCCCGCGTGGTTCATTGAACCGACCGTCTCGACCGAGCGCTCCGCCGCGGAGCATTTTTCGTTTGCCTCGCTCTGCGCGACCCGTCTCAACGTCCGCTTCTACCAGCAGCTGCCCTCTTTTCTGACCGGCGTGGGTTTGATGTTCACGTTCCTGGCCATTTTGATCGGGCTGAGCAAACTGCATGCGAACGGATCACAGATCGAAGGGATTCAAGGACTCATTAACGGCCTCGCCGGAAAGTTCGTCACCTCCGTCGTCGGACTCGCATGCGCCAATAGCTTTATGCTTCTGGAAAAATCGTTATGGTACCGGCTCGCCAAACATCATCGACGACTGGTATCGCTGCTCGATGCAATGTTTCCCCGGAAGGTGCAAGACCGGAACCATCCTCTGTCACAACACCCACCCGTCTCGATCAATAGCTCCTTGCAGAACGACTCCGCACATCAGCTGGTCGAGACGGTTCACCATCGTCTGGGCTCAACGGTTTCAGCGCTCACCTCGATCTCCCAATCCCTCGCAATGCTGGGCAACACACAGAGCCGGTTGAAGCCGGAGCACCTGGCCGCCGATATCGGGGTTGAAGTACGACGAGCGCTCAAACCATTGCTGGACCCGTTGCTGGAATCCATTCGAGACCTCACCCATTCCATCGACAAACAACACCATCCTTCACCGCCCTCCCCTGCGGAAACGGACAAGATGCTTGATCGACTCATGAACCGCCTTGATGACGGCCATCTTGTTCTTGGAAACACATCGGCGTCCGAGACGGGAAAGACAGGCGGCAGATGGAGAATCCCGGGCTTCACCCGAGGGGCACACCACAAGGCAGGAGTGGAATGAACTCGCCATTTGGACAAGAACCGTCCGATGGGCCGTCCACATTAGCCAGTGGAATCGCCGACCTCATGACCTCGCTGGCGGTGATCTTTATTCTCTTACTGGCGGCCTATATCACCAGGGTCGAAGATGGAAATGCCAAGCCGGCGAGCTCCACGAATCCTGCGACGGCCGGGCATGAAGCGCCGCGGCAACCGCATCAGCTGACGGTTGAACGGAGCAGTATCGAGCCCGACGTCATGCGCGTCGTTATTCCAGAGGCCATCCTGAATTTCGAACTGGGCAAGAGCACGCTGTTGCCGCCGGCTGAAGCATTCCTGGCCGATACGATCCCCTACTACGCCACCATGATCTGCGGTCCGCAGGGCCATGAGGTGGAGTCCTTTGTGATCGAAGGCTATACCGACGACCAGGGGGACGATATCCGCAATCTTCGATTGAGCCAGGATCGGTCGTTCGCCGTGTTGGTGAAAGGATTGGAAGTCATTCGTGCCCGTCTACCCTGGGCCTACGAATGTTTCCAGCAGAAGGCGTCAGCGAACGGACGCGGGCGCCAAGACCTCGTGCGCAATGCGGCAGGACAGCCGGATCGGGGAAAAAGCCGCCGTGTCATCTTCAAGATTCATTTGCGTCATGCCTGACAAAGCGGAATGGCCGAACTGTACCAGCGGCGGGAGTGAAGCACGTTAGTTCGCTGGAGATGCAGGCCTCATCGCATGAGCTTCTTTTTGATCACGGCAAGGTTCTCAGGGGTCGAACGCACACGTAGGGTGAGGCCCTCGGCGGTATACTCTTCGGACAGGATACGCATCCGGGCTCTGATCTCCCCGATCACCCCTTGAGCCGTGAAGGGGATCAGGAATTCCTCGTCGAGCATATCGCTCTCAAAATACGTCATGATGCGCTCACGCAACGCCTTCACATCTTCTTTGCTCCGCGTAGAAAGAAATACGGCGTCGGGATATTCCGCCTTCAGTGCCGCGATCGCCCCCGGTTCGAGACGGTCTTGTTTATTCATCACCAAGAGACTGGGAACACCCGACGCTCCAACTTCGGCTAAGACCTTCCGCGTAACCTCGAGCTGGGATCGAAAAGAGGGATCTGCGGCATCGACGACAAACAGCAACAGCGAGGCGCTGGCCGCTTCATCAAGCGTGGACTTAAACGACGCCACCAAATCATGCGGCAACTTCTTGATAAAACCGACCGTATCGGTCATGAGCACCTTCGGCCGTGTTTCAGGATACAGAGGCCGGATGGTGGTATCGAGTGTGGCGAACAGCTTGTCGGCCACGAGCACCTCGCTCCCCGTCATGGCCCGCATGAGCGAGGATTTCCCGGCATTCGTGTACCCGACGAGCGCGACGGTCAATTCGTTGTCTCGCCTTGCGCGGCGCGTATGATGTTCGTCCCCGATCGATGCCAATTCGGTCCGTAGGGCTTTCATGCGATCGCGAATTCTGCGCTTATCCAGCTCCAGACTTGTCTCTCCCGCCCCTTTCCCTCCGATTCCCCCGCTTTGCCGCTCGTTGCCGCCGCCGGTTTCACGCACTCGTGGCGCAAGATAATTGAGCCTCGCCAGCTCCACCTGGAGCCGGGCCGCTCTGGTCCGCGCATGCCTGCTGAAAATCTCTATAATGACACCGGTACGATCGAGTACAGGCACTCCGGCGGCACGTTCAAGATTTTTCAATTGTGACGGCGACAGATCGCAGTCCACGATGACGATCTGCGCCTGCTGGCGAGAAGCAGGTAGGGCCTCGATCGTGTCATCCAATTCTTCTTCCTCTGATTCCTCCGCTGCGTCCGATGCCGCCGCCTCGCGCTTCCAGGCCGCTTTGTGCGCCGGTCGTTCAAACGAAGCCTCAGCTGTTCCCGAACCACCGGTCCACAGCGCCAATTCTGTGAGTTTTCCCCGGCCCAGAACCGTCGCATATTTATCGGAACTGCGTTTTTGTCTGACCTGGCCGACGACCTGATACCCGAGGGTTTTCACAAGCCGTGTGAGCTCTTGAAGAGAACTTTCCAATTCCTCCCCGGTTATATGAGGGGTCTGGATCGCCACCAGCACGGCACTGGATTGTGAAGCCGTCGACATCGCGTACTTCTCCTTGAGCCCATCTTAGTATAGCCACCGCTCGCCCGACCAGTCGCAACAGGCGATCAAAGTGGGGTGTCTCCGGAAAACCGTCAGCAGCGGAGAGAGTGAGGCAGGGCACCCTGTGCAACCCATTGAATAGGTGGTGCGCCCGGTTGGAATCGAACCAACGACCCTCAGCTTAGAAGGCTGATGCTCTATCCGACTGAGCTACGGGCGCACTTCTGATCGTGGTGAGTGGTGAGTCCTGAGTACTAAGTTCTTGAAGATTTGGCTTGGAATCATGCATCCACCCATCTATCGCTAACCCACACTCAGCACTGGCTATTCCGGGTCGCTAGTCTGAAGCGTTACCCGGTTTGCGTCAAGCCCCACAGCGTCCATCGGACAATACCGGGAATGCCTTTTCAGTCATGACATTGTCTTGACACAATTTTGGCAATACGTTACTTTAGCGCAAAACAAGAGGTGTCCTATGCCGGCTCGCGCACTACGGACTGAAAAACTAGATCTTCGGGTCAGCTCCGCAACCAAGCGAACGCTGGAAGCTGCTGCCGCTGCCTCTCATCGTACCGTTAGCGCGTTTGTCCTTGAAAGCGCACTGGCCCGTGCCGATGAAGCATTGGCGGATCGGCGAACATTCTCTTTGAGCAAGGCCAAGTGGACTGAGTTCATCGCTGCGCTTGATGCTCCTCCCCGCCACCTCCCTCGGATACAGCGCCTCTTAACAGAGCCAGGGTTCTTTGAGACACCCCTTGCACCGGACGCTCAAGACAAACACAACACACGTTGACCAGGCGCATCGAAAAACTTCAGCCGCACCATGCCGTCGACGCATTCGACTGTGGGCAGGAATCGCTCAATCGCTTCCTCCAGAAGCACGCGCTTGAGAATCATCGCAGCGGCGGATCGCAGACCTATGTGGGATTGGCCGAGGAAGCCGTGATCGGCTACTACACGCTCGCTGTGGGCTCGGTAGAGCAAGACCAGGCCCCGGAACGAGTGAAGAAAGGGATGGCCAAGCATGCCGTTCCCGTCATGCTCCTAGCCAGGTTAGCCGTCGATCTCCACTGGCAAAAACAAGGAGCCGGTGCGGCACTACTGAAGGACGCAATGCTCCGGACTCTGCAAGCAGCTGACATAGCAGGAATTCGCGCCTTGGTGGTTCATGCGAAAGATGATGTGGCGAGAAAGTTTTACGAGCGCTTCGATTTCTTCCCGTCGCCGACTGACCCCCTCCACCTGTTCGCACTCCTCAAAGATCTGCGAAAAATTGTTTCAGCAGTCGAGCAAGCCCGCCTTAAACAGCAAGATCCTTGCAGTATTTATCCGCGGGCGACATTGGAGACAGTCTGTGCCTAGCGATCCGGCGGACGAGCAAGCGAGGTTTGGTACCAAGAGCGGAAAGACCGGCAGTGTGTATCCGGCGCCTCAATTTGATACTGCGATAAAGAGGCGACGGCCCACACGATGTGCGTATTGGTCGGGGCGAGAGGATTTGAACCTCCGACATCCTGCTCCCAAAGCAGGCGCGCTACCGGGCTGCGCTACGCCCCGACGTTTTCACAGTGCTGAGGATCGAGTCCTCAGTCCATTCAGCAATCACCTGTCGCAACAGCTTCGCACTGATTATTCGGCATTCCGCATGCACAACAGATCCCGCAGCTTCAGAAACGCCCTGGCACGGTGGCTGACACGATTTTTCTCCTCCGGAGTCAACTCAGCCAGCGTCTTTCCAAGCTCCGGCACATAAAATACCGGGTCATAGCCAAATCCGCGCTCCCCCCGGCATGCCTCCGCAATCAGTCCTTCTAAAACCCCGCGGGTGGTCTGCACGTCTCCATCGGGTGATGCGACAGCAGCGACCGTCAGGAACCGGGCAGTACGCCGTTCGCGGGGTACCCCAGCCAATTCTTGCAGCAGCTTCCGACAGTTATCTTCGTACGTCGCCTGTTCACCCGCGTACCGGGCCGCAAAGACACCGGGACGACCGCCCAACGCATCAACTTCCAACCCCGTATCATCCGCCACCGCCGTCATGCCGGTCGCACGGGCGATCTCTACTGCCTTCTTGATCGCATTGGCCTCGCAGGTCTCCCCATCTTCTTCGACTTCCGGAGATCCAGGGAATTCTGCCAATGTGCGAATTCGACTTCCAATATCCCCAAGCAACGATGCCAGTTCTTCACCTTTGTGGCGGTTCCTGGTGGCCAGCACAAACTCCTTCACCGCCAACTCCTTAATCCAGCTCGCCGATCAATTCCTTCTGAATCACAGTTAATCGCTGAATCGCCTGCCAACCGAGAGCCAGGAAGTCATCCATGTCCTGTTTCGCAAAGGGCGTGCGTTCCGCGGTTCCCTGTACTTCCACATACCGGCCCCGGCCGGTCATCACGACATTCATGTCCACTTCAGCCATCGAATCTTCGGTATAGGCCAAATCCACCATGACTTCGCCGCCCACCTTCCCCACGCTCACGGCAGCCAGGTAGTCGATCAGCGGCAGCCGCTTAATCAGCCCCTTCTTCTTGAGCGCAAGACAGGCATCAGCCAAGGCGATGAACGCACCGGTAATTGATGCCGTTCTGGTCCCCCCATCCGCCTGGATCACATCGCAGTCGAGCCAAATCGAACGTTCACCCAATTGAGACAGATCGGTCACCGAGCGCAGTGAACGACCCACTAACCGTTGAATTTCCAGGGTTCTCCCGCCCTGTTTTCCCTTTACGGATTCCCGCGACGTCCGTTCATGGGTCGCACGTGGCAGCATCGAGTATTCTGCCGTCACCCACCCGGTCCCTTTCCCCTTCAAAAACGGAGGCACTTTTTCTTCCACCGAAGCCGTGCAAATGACTTTGGTATCCCCCATTTCAATGAGAACAGCGCCCTCGGCATGCTTGATGAAGTTTCTTGTCACCTTAACCGGGCGTACTTGATCTTGTTGCCGCCCATCGACCCGAACAAAACCCTTGATTCCACTCATTCCAGATCCCTTTCTTCAATATTCCGGCGATTATAGTGAAGGCCTGAAGAAAGCGCAAACGATCGGCTGCTTCAGGAATTGTGGCACGGTTGAGATCATTTCATTGCATCGATCCTCACGATCTATCCGACTTGTACAAAATTCGGAGACCACCACGGATAATTCTGTACACCAATTTCATAGCGGATTGAGCCATTGTCGATCACTGCATCACTTCACTGATGGCGCTCAACGTGACAAACAGCACCACAGGTCTAGTGATTCATCTCGCATACCCACTTTTAGAAAATGGATTTACTCATAAACACCACGTCGCACCAAATGATTTTTAAATGGCACAAAAGGTGCATTCGAGTTATAGATTCTTTTCAGTCCTTCAGATAGGACCGAATCAACCGATACACACATAAGACCAATAACAGCAACCTTCGAATTCAGTTAACCACCGACACCCATGCAAACACCCCTGGATCGAAACGCGCACCAAGCCTTGCTCGACAACCGCAACATTCTGATTGTCGATGATGAAGAACCCATCCGGCGAGTGATCGGCTATCTCCTCAGCCCTCACGGATACCCCGTCGATTTCGCCGCCGACGCCCGCGAGGCTCGCAAAAAACTGGACACCCACCCCTTCGCGCTCATGCTGTGCGACGTGAACATGCCCGGTGAGTCCGGTATGGACCTGGTCCGAAATATTCTCTCGGAACGTCCGGAAACCGCCGCCATCATGGTCACGGGACTCGACAGCTCGGTCCTGGCCAACGCAGCCATCGAGGTGGGCGCGTTCGGCTACATCGTCAAGCCCTTCGAGTCCAGCGAAGTGTTGATCAACGTGGCCAACGCCCTTCGCCGCCGCAAGCTGGAATTAGAAAACCGTTTTCATCGGGAAAATCTCGAAGATATTGTGCGCACCCGCACCGTAGCCTTGCAGCAGGCGTTGGACTGGCTGGAGCGCAGTGAGAAAGAATTGCGCCTCTCGCGAGAAGAAACCATTCAGCGCTTGGCCATCGCCGCCGAGTTTCGTGACAGCTCGACCGCCCGGCATATTCACCGAATGAGTCACTACTGTGAGTTGCTCGCGCGCCGGTGCGGGCTGTCCTCCGACCGGTGCGACCTGATCCGCACGGCCAGTCCCATGCACGATATCGGCAAGATCGGCACTCCTGATCATGTCCTCTTGAAACCGGGGAAATTCACCCAGGAAGAATTCGGAGTAATCGCACAGCATGCCGAGATCGGCTATCGCATCCTCAGCGGATCAGACGCAGAACTGCTCAAAGTCGCGGCCGTCATCGCCTATACTCACCACGAGCGATTCGACGGCACCGGCTATCCACGAGGCCTCAAAGGGGAAGCGATTCCCATCGAAGGCCGCATCGCATCGATCGCCGATGCATTCGATGCGCTCACAACCCAGCGCGTCTACAAACCGGCATTTGAGATCGGCCATACGATCGACCTCATGCTCAAACACCGCGGCGAACACTTCGATCCCGAACTGCTCGACATTTTCTTTTCATCTACAGACGAACTTGTGCGAATCCGCGACCAATACGCCGACCCTACACCCTCCGACCCCCCCCTCGACTCCTAGAAACTTGCTCCATTACTCATGACGGCTCATCGCGGCATCGGCTGGAGGCCTGCGCCGCGTGGATGACGAACAACCGAGCAGCCCGTTGACGCGCTGCAACAACATGAACACGGGAGGATTGCCGGTGATGGCAAAGAAAACGGTGACGGCACGGAATCGGACGGAGCACAGAAACTGGATCGCCTATCTCTGTGAAGCTCTCGTAACCTCAGGCGCCATGCCGACGTGGGAGGCTGCTACCTACCTCACCGAAAATCTCTTCGGCGAGAAACCGAACCCGCGCTTGCTGACTCCTGTAAACCCTCACGAAGTGACCTCGCAGTTTCTTCACCGTCTCTATCAGCCTCTTGTTGAAGCGGCATCGCGCGAGGCAACCCTGCCCTCCTCCGCAACCCTGCATATCTTTACCGACATCAGCCTCACAGGCAATTCCGCCGTACTCATCGTCCTCTTTCCCGGAGACAACAGACCTCAGCAACTGCTTCTACTGGACGCTGCGAAAGCCTGGGACCTCGTTTTTCCTGACGCCGAGTCATTCAACCGCTGGGCAGGCGAACGGTACCACCGGATAGTGAATGCGCTTCGCGCCGCCGCCGTCGACCTTCAAGACGATTTCCTATCGTCGGCAGTCTGAATATGAGTGGCAAGTCGCAAGTAGTGCGTGGTAAGTGGTCCGGATCGATTGACGAATGACGAACGGCCCCTCACCCCTGTTCCCTCTTCCAATTCCGACCATCGACCATCGCCCATCAACCATTCTTCCTTCCCCTCACCCCTTACGTCTTACGCTTATCCCGTTGGACCAGGCTCATAGTTAAGATTGGGCGAAAGCCAGCGTTCAATCGTGCGTTGGTCCATTCCCTTACGGAAAGCGTAGTCCTCGACTTGGTCTTTCCCGATCTTACCAACGGCAAAATACTTGGCGTCCGGATGGGCGAAGTAGAATCCGCTGACGGCGGCAGCCGGCAGCATGGCAAAGCTTTCGGTCAACGTGATGCCGACAGCCTGTTCGGCCGACAGCAGATCGAACAACAGCCGCTTCTCCGTATGGTCGGGGCACGCCGGGTACCCCGGCGCGGGACGGATGCCGCGATACTTTTCACGAATGAGATCGTCAGCCGTCAATCGTTCGGATTTGCCGTATCCCCATTGTTCTCGCACCTTCCTATGGAGATACTCGGCGAAGGCCTCGGCTAACCGGTCCGCCAACGCCTTAGCCATGATCGAATTATAGTCATCGTGATCCTTATCGAAGCGTTCGCAGAGTTCCTCCATGCCGATGCCGGACGTCACCGCGAAGGCTCCGAGGAAATCCTTTCGCCCGGAATCCTTCGGCGCAATGTAGTCGGACAACGCACGATTGGGCTGCCCGTCAGGCTTTTCGGCTTGCTGCCGCAGCGTATGGACCGTCGTAAGTACAGCCGTACGCGACGCATCCGTATACAGCTCGATATCGTCACCCACACCGGAGGCCGCGAAGAATCCATAGACCCCTTTGGCGCGCAGCAGTTTCTTCCGGACGATCTCATCCAGGAGCCGTCGTGCGTCATCGTACAGTTCCTTGGCCTTCACTCCGACCGTGGCATCATCAAAGATCGCCGGATAGCGCCCCCTCAACTCCCAGGTATGAAAGAACGGCGACCAGTCGATGAAGGGAATCAGGTCGGTCAACGATTGGTCCGCGATCACCCGGACGCCCAGAAAACCGGGCGTCGGAATATCGAGCGCAGCCCAGTCGGTGACCGGACGATTGGCGCGGGCACGGGCGATCGGCAGCACCGGTTTTTCTCCCTTGCCCTGATGGATCTGTCTCATGCGGTCATAATCATTCCGGACTTCCTGCACAAACCCGGGCTTCTGAGTGGGGCTGATAAGGTTCGATACCACGCCGACGGCCCTGGACGCATCCAGCACATGGATGACTGACGGACTATATGAAGGCGCAATTTTGACGGCCGTATGGGCCTTGCTCGTGGTGGCGCCGCCGATCAACAGCGGAATCTCGAATCCTTCGCGAGTCATCTCTTTCGCCACATGCACCATCTCGTCAAGCGAGGGAGTGATCAACCCGCTCAAACCGACGATATCGACCTTCAGTTCCTTCGCCGCCGCCAGGATCTTTTCGCAGGGGACCATCACACCGAGGTCAATGACCTCATAGTTGTTGCAGCCCAACACCACGCCGACGATATTTTTTCCGATATCGTGAACATCGCCCTTGACCGTCGCGAGCAACACCTTGCCCTGCGCCTGGTATCCGCCCAGCCGCTTTTTTTCTTCTTCCATGAACGGCATCAGATAGGCCACCGACTTTTTCATCACCCGCGCGCTCTTCACTACTTGAGGCAAGAACATCTTACCCGACCCGAACAGATCCCCCACGATATTCATGCCGGCCATCAAGGGCCCTTCGATCACGGAGAGCGGCTTGGGATACTTTTGACGGGCCTCCTCCGTATCCTGATCGATGTAGTCCGTAATGCCCTTCACCAGCGCATGGGACAATCGCTCCTCGACGGTGCCGCTTCGCCACTGATCGTCCTTGACCGCGATTTTCCCCTTTTGTTTCACCGTCTCGGCAAACGTCACCAGTCGTTCCGTGGCATCAGGCCTCCGGTTGAGCAACACATCTTCCACCAGTTCGAGCAGGTCTTTTGGAATCTCCTCGTAGACCGCGAGTTGCCCGGCATTCACGATGCCCATGTCCAGCCCGGCCTTGATCGCATGGTAGAGAAACGCCGAGTGCATCGCTTCGCGCACGACATTGTTGCCGCGAAACGAAAAGGAGATATTACTGATACCGCCGCTGACCTTGGCTCCGGGCAGGTTCCGCTTGATCCAGCGCGCCGCCTCGATAAAATTCAGCGCGTACTCGTTATGTTCTTCGATCCCGGTCGCCACGGTCAAAACGTTGGGATCGAAGATGATGTCCTCGGGTGGAAACCCGACCCGCTCGGTCAGGATGCGATAGGATCGCGCACAGATCTCTTTCTTCCGCTCCAGCGTGTCAGCCTGTCCCTTTTCATCAAATGCCATCACGACCACCGCCGCGCCGTATCGGCGCACGAGCGTGGCCTGCTCGACAAACTTCTGCTCGCCTTCTTTCAAGCTGATACTGTTGACGACGGCTTTGCCCTGAATATTCCGCAACCCCGTTTCCAATACCTCCCACTTGGAACTATCGACCATGATCGGCACTTTGCAGATATCCGGCTCCGACGCGACAAGACGGAGAAACTTTTCCATCGCCTTATTGGAATCCAGCATGCCCTCATCCATGTTGATGTCGATGATCTGCGCACCATGGTCGACGTTGTAGCGCGCGGCCTCGGCCATCATCTGCGG